>JBKJQD010000193.1:0-14747 GCA_046594125.1 Aestuariivirga sp. | reverse complement strand
ATCTCCGGACCAACGGCCCGGCGGATGTCACGCACAATGCGGGCGCATTCGCGGTCGTCGGCGATCTGCAAGGAGTTGTGCGAATACGGCCCCTTGAGGCATATCTCAAGCTTCGCCGCGCGGAAACCGAGTTTCTGGGCGGCGACAGCGCGTTCCCTCAGCACGCGGCCATAGGTTTCGAGATCGTTGCCTTCGGGCAGCAGCGAGGCATAAGGTGTGATCAGCCGGTTGGTGGCTCCACCCAGCAGTTGCCAGCACGGCTTGCCTTCGATCTTGCCGCGCAAGTCCCATAGCGCCATGTCGAGTGCCCCGATGGCGCAGATGCCGAGCCCGCGCCTGCCGGTCATGGCGGAGCCGCGGTACATCTTCTCCCACAACCCTTCCACGTCGGTTGGGTCCTGCCCCATCAGCATCTCGGTCAGGCCTAGTCCCATGATGTGAGTTCCACGGGCCTCGATCATGGCGCGGGCGACCCACGGGTTGGTATCGGTCTCGCCGATGCCGGTATGGCCGTCATCGGTGTGGATCTTGACGACAAGATTATCCTGCGCCGAAGAACAGGCATCGGCGCGAAAATCCGGAATGAGCAGGACGAAGCATTCGACTTTGGTGATCTTCACGGGGTTATCCTTTCCTGTGCCTCGCCATGCGGCCACACGGCGCGGCTTTTCAATTCATCGAGACTATGATGGCAGCGGATGGCAAGGCCCTCGGGCGTCTTGCGCCAAGGCGGCGGCTCCACTTCGCAAATGGCGCCGATCTGCCAGGCGCAGCGGCTGGCATAGACGCAGCCTTGACCCGCCGCCGGCTTTTCAATGCGGCGGCGTGGCGTGGCGGACCGTGGCTTCAGGGGTGCCGGGACCGCTTCGAGAAGGGCATGGGTGTAGGGGTGAAAGGGGGCGGTGAATATCTGATCGCGCCGTCCCTGCTCCATCACCTCGCCGCCGAACAAGACATAGACGCGGTCCGCCAGCATGCGAACCACCGCCAGATCATGGGAAATGAAAAGCATGGCGATGCCGTGTTCGGCCTTCAACTTCTGCAACAACGCCAGAATGCTGGCCTGTACCGAGACATCGAGTGCCGACAGGATTTCATCGCACAGCAGCAGTTGTGGTTCGGCCATCAGCGCGCGGGCAATGGCGACACGCTGGCGTTCGCCGCCCGAGAGCTGATCGGGATAGCGTTGCGCATAACTCTGGTCGAGCCGTACATCGGCGAGCACCTCCAGAAGCCGCGCCGCGGAGAAGGCCGCCCGTTCCGGAAAGAAGAAATTGAAGGGGCGCGCCAACGTCGTGCCGACAGAGGCGCGCGGATTGAGCGAGGCATCGGGGTTCTGGAAAACAAACTGGATAAGGCGGCGCTGATCAGCGCTGCGCCGCTTCACCGCATCCGCCATATCCTCACCAGCAAGGCTGATCGTCCCGCTCTCGGGTGCCACCAATCCGGCAACGGCGCGGGCCAGCGTTGACTTGCCACTACCCGATTCGCCAACCAGAGCCACCGTCTCGCCCTGCCCCACGCTGAGTGAGACATCTTTGAGCGCCGCAAAGCGGCGGGCGCCGCCGCCATAGACCACGGTGACACCTTGCACATCGAGCAAATCCACTTCGCCAAACGATGTGGCGGCTGCGGCAGCGGCGCGGTCCGCCGCCGGAGGTCCGATTTCATCGAGCCGCCAGCAAGCGGCCATGCGGCCCGGCCCGCAGGATGTCAAAACCTGCGGCTCGTCAAAGCACCGTGGCAGCGCAAAGTCGCAGCGTGGCGCGAAGGGACAGCCCTTGGGCAGGGACTGGCGCCGCAACAGGCCGCGGAGCGGCGTGGCCGGCGGGCCGCCCACGGTGTCAATCCGCGGAATGGCGGCAATCAGGCCTCGCGTATAGGGGTGACGCGGCGCGGCAAACAGCTTGGCGGTGGGTGCCACCTCCACCAATCGGCCAGCATACATCACGCCGATCCGGTCGGCGAGTTGCGACAAAAGGGCCAGATCATGGGTGACATAGAGCATCGACATGCCGAGCCTGGCCCGGAGATCGATCAGCAATTCGACAATCTGTTCCTGGGTGGTGACATCGAGGCCAGTCGTCGGCTCATCGAGCACGACGAAGGGCGGATCGCAAGCGAGCGCCATGGCGATGCAGACCCGTTGCTGCTGTCCGCCCGAGAGCTGGTGCGGGAAACGCCGTTTGAATTCCGCGTTCCTGGGAAGGCCTACCAGGCCAAAGAGTTCGGCCGTCCGGTCAGCGCGAACTTCGGCGTTGCCCTTGTCATGAGCTGCCAGCATCTCATCGATCTGCGCCCCGACCCGCATACCGGGATTAAGTGCTGTGGTCGGGTTCTGCGGAACGAAACTGATCTTTTCACCACGCACGCGGTCGAGGCCATGGCGATCAAGGCTCAGGACATCCATGCCATCAAGCCTGATGCTGCCGCCATCGCTGCGCATGGCGGGGTGGCGGTAACCAAGCAACTGCAAAGCAACTGTCGACTTGCCGCAGCCCGACTCGCCCACGAGGCCAAACACTTCGCCGCGATCCACGGAAAAGTTCACGCCCTCCACGACGCGGAGCCAGCCCGGTCCTTGCCGGTAAGAGACGCTGAGATCCTTTACATCGATCAGCGGCGGCGGGGTTCCTGCCATCACTGGCTGCCCAGCTTCACGGTGCGCCCGAGCACCCGGGCGAGGCCCTCGGTGAAGAGATTGAGACCTACCACGAGTGACGCCAACGACAGTCCGGGACCGAGCACGGTGGAGGGTGTGATAATGATGAGCGCGCGGTTCTCGCTGATCATCAGACCCCATTCGGGCGTCGGTGGCCTGAGGCCGAAGCCGAGAAACCCCAGAGAGCCGATCAGCACCGGCGCGTAACCCGCCCGCAAGGCAAACTCGACGAGCAATACGCCGGTGGCATTGGGCAGCAGTTCGCGGCGCATGACCGACCAGGCGCTTTCGCCGCGCAGCCTGGCGACGGTGACGTAGTCGCGCGTGGTGATGTCAATCGCCGCGGCGCGCGCCATGCGCGCGATACGCGGCGCATAGACCAGCGCCACCACGAGAACGATGAGCACCGGATTGCCCGAATAGTCAGTCCCAGCGGCCGCGATGGCGATCAAGGCGAGAACCAGAAAGGGAATGCTGATCAGCGCCTCCAGAAGACGCTGTACCACCTCGTCGACCCAGCCCCCCACATAACCCGAGAAAAGGCCAATGATGGAGCCAACCAGCAGGCCGAGAAAGGTCCCGGAGAGCGATAGCAGGATCACGACATGGCTGCCATGCACCACACGGCTGAAGACGTCGCGGCCGAGCTGATCGATGCCGAAGGGATGTGCCAGGCTCATGCCCGAAAGTGGTGGACCGGCGCCCATCTGCGAATAGCCGTAAGGCGCCCAATATGGCCCGGTGACAGCCACCAGCAGATGCGCGAGAAGGATGAAACTGCCGAGACGAAAGCTGAGTGGCATCTGGCGCCAGAGAACCGGCAGGCTTGTCCTTGGCGGAGGCACAACTGTCAGTCCGATGCCGGCGTCGCTCATGGCTTAGCCCATCCTCAGTCTGGGATTGAGGAGGATCGCGGCAACATCGGCCACCAGGTTGGCGGCGACATAGACCAGTGCTGCAATCATCACGGTTGCTTCGATCACAGGCAAATCACGAAGCTGCAGGGAATCAACCAGCAGCGTGCCGAAACCGGGATAGGAGAACACCTTTTCCACCACGACGACACCGCCGATGAGATAGGCAAGATTGAGGGCGGTGACGTTGAGTGTCGGAACCAGGGCGTTCGGCAATGCATGGCGCAGCAACACCCTGGCCCGCGACAAACCTTTAAGTTCCGCCATGCGGACATAGTCGGAATCGAGTACTTCAATGAGATTGTCGCGCAGCATGCGCACCGCATAGACCGCCATGACGATCGCCAGCGTTACCGCGGGAAGCGTCATCGCCCTCAGATATTCCGCGATGCTTGAACTTTCATCCACCAGGGAGATTGCCGGCAGAACCGGTATCCACAGGACAAAGGCCAGGAGAAGGATCGTGGCCAACAGGAAATCCGGCATCGATAGCAGCACCAGCGTGACCACCGAGAGAGCGTGATCGGGCGCGCGGTCACGGGTCAGCGCCTGGATGATGGCAGGTATCAGCGTGAATGGAATATACAGAACGAAAGCATAGAGCGACAACAGCAGTGTGTTGAAGATACGGGGGCCAAGAATATCGCTGATCGGACGGCTGGAGACCAGCGAACTGCCGAGATCGCCGGTCAACAGCCCGCCAAGCCAGCCGATGTAACGCACGGCGGCGGGACGGTCGAGGCCCAGCTGGGTGCGAAGAATGTCCAGCGCTTCTGGCGTGGCATCGCGGCCCAGTATGCGGGTGGCGACATCGCCGGGTAGTATTTCGAGAATGGAAAAAACGATGAGCGACACCAGCAGCAGGGTTACGGCCGACAGCACAGTACGGCGCAGCACCAGCGACAGGATCGGCAAGCGGCTCTCCCCGGAAAAATGAAGGGCGAGGCAAGCCTCGCCCGGCTACTTTTGTCAGACTTGCCGTTACTTGCAGGACAGGTTTTCGAAATTCAAATTGAAGTTCTGGGCGCGTGGCTCGTAGCCATCACAGCCCGTGCGCAATGCCAGAACCTGATGGACGAACATCGGCAGGATGAGGCCGCCTTCCTTGGCAAGCAATTCACCGGTTTGCTGGAACAGCTTGGTGCGCTCGGCCGCGTCGACGGTGGTATTGGCCTTGAGCAGCAGCGCGTCATAGTCGGGACGCTCCCAGTGGGTTTCCTTCCACTTGGCGCTCTGCGTGTAAGCAACCGCCAGACCTTCGCCCGGCGGGCGCATGGACCAGGCCGAGGTGACAATCGGCTTCTTGAGCCAGACATCGTCCCAGAAACTTTCGGCCGGCGTCACCACGACGTTGATATCGATCCCCGCGGCTTTGGCCATTTCGGCATAGACCTGCGCCATGCGCACCATGCCGGGCACGCCTTCGGCGGTGAAGAGATCGAATTTGAGGCCGTCCTTGTAGCCCGCCTCGGCCAAGAGCGCCTTGGCCTTCCCGATATCCTGCTTGGGCGCCTCCTTCACGAATGAGGCGGGATTCTTGACCGGCACCGGATTGTCCGCGGCTGGCTCTCCGAAACCAAGCAGCACGGTATCGACCATCGCTTGGCGGTCGACCACCAGTTTCAGGGCTTCGCGGACTTTCGGATTATCGAAGGGCTTGGTATCGATCCACATGGAGATGGTCATCGAGTTCGACGCGCCGGTTTCGAGCAGTTTCACATTGGGATCGTCCTTCAGCGAGCCGATCACCGAAGGATCGACATTCAGCATGAGATCGACCTGGCCTGACTTCAAGGCCGCCACCGCCGCCACCGCTTCCTGGGCGACGGTGATGCGGATGCAATCGGCCTTCGGCAGACCGGCCGCCCAGTAGTTGGGATTCTTGCGCAGGATGCGCACTGGCGCGTTCGGCGTGAACTGTTCCTGCATGAAGGGGCCGGTGCCATCGCCATGCATGCGCAAATCTGCCTGCTTTGCACCGTCCGCCACGATGTTGGTGAACTTGTTGGTGATGAGAATAGGCAATTCCACCACCTGCTTCTTGGTGGTGAAGGTGACCGTCATGGGATCGACAGCCTTGATGCCGCTGGGATCGAGGAATTCGAGAACGGCGCGGGCACCCGAACCGGTCTTCTCGTCGAGCAGGCGCTTGAACGTATAAACCACGTCGGCGGAAGAGAAGTCCTTGCCGGAATGGAATTTCACGCCGGACCTGAGCTTGAAGGTCCAGGTCAGTCCATCGCCCGACACCGACCATTCGGTGGCCAGCTCAGGGATGACGTTGAAGTTGTCGTCAAGGTCGACCAGGCGGTTGTAGACCGCGAAGGTGTGATAGGCATCGTCGCCGGAATGCATGTCGGCGGGATCCATGGATTGCTTTTCGCCGCTCCATTCGTAACCCAGTATCTTGACGCATTCATCGCCAGCCGCCGCCCAGCTGGCCGGTGCCGATGCCACGAGACCGAGTGCTGCAAATGCCGCCCCGGACAACCACTTGACCGTTTTCATTCGATACGTCCTCCCAACATCGTTTTTATGCAGGCACGAAACAAATTCCGAAATACCGGACAACTGTACATCTTGGTAGACTGCCACATTAAACGCGATACCATGCAAGTCAAGATACCGGAGGACGAAATGGCGCCAGTGAGGTTGCGCGGAATGACGTGGAGCCACCGGCGGGCGGTTGATCCGCTCGTGGAAACGCTTGCTTCGTTCCAGGCACGGCATCCAGGAATCGAAGTGGAGTGGTCGTCACGCCCCCTGAGCGGGTTTGAATTCACGCCGGTGGATAAGCTGGCGGAAAGCTATGACATGATCATCCTCGACCACCCGTTCATGGGTGCCATTGCGGCATCACGGTCGCTCCTGGCGCTCGATGATGTTGTCGGGCCAGATGATCCTTTCGTCGGCCCATCGCTGGCGTCCTATCGCATGAACGGCTCGGTCTGGGCGCTGCCGGTCGATGCCGCCTGCCAAATCGGCGTGGCGCGGCCCGATCTGCTGCGGAGACTCGATGCTGAAGCACCTGTAAATTGGGCTGAACTGCTAGCCCTCGGGGAGAAGGCGCGGCGCAATGGCCTGTGGCTGGCCATCGGCCTCAAGGGGGTCCACAGCCTGATGACCTTCTTCACGCTGATGACCAATATCGGATCGCCCTGCGCCACCGAGCGCGACGACAGCTTCGCCGATCCGCTGGCGGCCCAGCACGTCCTCTCCCTGCTGCGCGAACTGCGCGGACTGTGCCCCGCCGATGTGATGGACTGGAACAGCATTGCACTTCACGACGCCATGGTCAGCCGTGACGACCTGGTCTATTGCCCGGCGGTATATTGCTACGCGACTTATGCCGAGTCCGATCAGCGGCGGCCGCTGCGATTCCACAATCTACCGGGTCCCGGCGGGCCAGGCGGATCAACCATCGGCGGCACGGGGCTTGCCGTCTCGGCGCTGAGCCGCCATGTGCCGGAAGCCATGGCCTATGTCCGCTTCGCCGCTGCAGCCGCGACCCAGCACGCCTTTGCCCTGCACCATGGGCAGCCCGCCCACCGCGCCGTCTGGGAAGACGAGGCGATCAACCAGCTGTTCGGCGGCGGCTATCGCGATACGCGCGCCACCATGGATCGTTGCTGGATCAGGCCGCGCTACAACGGCTACCTCGCCTTCCAGGAGAAGGCGGGCGAACTGATGGAGGCGCATCTGCGCGGTGAAATCGCCGAAGCAGCACTACTTTCACAACTGCAACGCCTGCACGCGGGGGTCTAGCCGAGCTTGCGGGAGAGACGCTCTGCGGCGTTGATGACGCTGACGATCAGCTGTTCACGATTGGGTTTCACCAGACGCTGCTCCGGAACCACCACGCTGAGGGCGGCGACACAGCGGCCCGAGGCATCCACCACCGGTGCCGCGATGCAGCCGGCATGCTCATTGGCCTCATTGAGTTCCGTGGCATAGCCTTGGCGGCGGAAACGGCGTATCTGGGCGATGAGTTTCTTGACGTCGGTGGTGGCCTTGCCGGTGGGCGAATTGCGCATGGTGGCGGTCAGCAGGCCGTTCAGGTCCTTGTCGTCGAGATCGGACACCAGCAGGCGGCCAGCCGCCGCCCAGTTCACGGGAACCCGCGATCCAACATTGCTGATGATGCGCAACGGGCGGATACCCTCCTCCTTCAGCAGCACCATCATCAGGCCGTTCTCGAGCACCGAAAGCTGCACGGTTTCGCCGGTCTCGTTGCGCAGCTCCTCGGCGATCTGGCTGCCG
The DNA here is from genome assembly GCA_046594125.1 of Aestuariivirga sp. Taxonomy (GTDB): domain Bacteria; phylum Pseudomonadota; class Alphaproteobacteria; order Rhizobiales; family Aestuariivirgaceae; genus Aestuariivirga. Next base: position 6,911 of record JBKJQD010000193.1, on the reverse strand, counting down.
TCGCGCAGCAGGTCGACATGGCTGTGATAGGCCATGCCAAGTTCGAAAAGCTTGCGGCCGAGATAAAGGCCGCTGCCCTTGCCGGAAGGCCCAATGTAACCGGCCTCCGATAGGGTGCGGACCAGCTCATAGGCGGTCGATTTGGGAATCACCAGATCGGCGATGATCTGCGCCACGGTGACCGGCTTGGCCCGCTGAAGCATGAGTTCGAGAATATCGAGGGCCCGCCGGACGCTGCGCGAACCGGTGGCCTCGTCTTCGATCACCGTATCCCGCCCCGCTGCGGGGAACGCGTTGCGGACTGCCGGCCGTGATGTGCGCATTTCTGTTTTCCGGTATTCTGGACTACCGTCCGCTATCTGGTAATGTTACACTATATAAATTCGACAGTGAGGCCGTTTCATGAAGGTCGCCGATATCGAAGTGATCGAACTCAGGGTTCCCGGCTGGACCGGCGAGACCTTTGACGGCTCTTACGACAATTGCCTCGTCCTCGTCCACACTGACGAAGGCCTGACGGGAATTGCCGAGGTTGACAGCGTTCCCTCGGTGATCCGCGCCATAATCGATGCCCCCCGGTCCCACACGCATGCCATGGGGTTGAAGCAGATCGTCGTTGGCCAGGATCCAACGGATGTCGAGGGACTTTGGGACAGGATGTACGATCTCACCAGTTATTATGGCCGGCGCGGTGCGGTCATCCATGCGATTTCAGCCGTCGATATCGCGCTGTGGGATCTGCGCGGCAAGGTCCAGGGCAAGAGTGTGGGCGCGCTGCTTGGTACGAAACAGCGCGGCCGCGTACTGGCCTACGGAACTGTTTACCCGCTGGGCGAAACGCCCGATGAGGTGCGCCGGAACATTGATCGCGGACTGAAGCTCGGCCTCAAGGCGATCAAGATTGTTGCCGACCCGTTCTGGCGCGAGGATATCGGCAAGACCGAGAGTCTGATCCGTGCCGCACGGGCGCACGTGGGGCCAGACATCCGCCTGATGGTCGATGCGGCCACCGCCTGGGCCCGCGCCGAAGAGGGCCTGCCGCTGATGCCGATCTTCAAGGAAAATGACTTTTTCTGGGTCGAGGCTCCGCTTCCGATCGACGATCTCGACGGTCATGCGCGGTTTCAGGGCTACGGCGTGCCGATCGGTGGCGGCGACCTTGGGCTCACCACCTGCCACGAATATGAGCAGGCCTTCGTGCGCGGCAAGATCGACATCGCCCAGCCCGATGTCACGATGGCCGGCGGCCTTACCGAATTGATGCGGATTTCCGCCCTGGCCAAACGCCTGGGGCGGCGCGTCGTCACCCACGGTTACAAGTCGAACATCACGATTGCCGCGAATCTTGCTTTCCTGTCGCAGCACTGGATGGACGAACCTTGCGAATATTCGACGAGCGAGTCGCCGCTCAGATGGCAATTGACGAATGAGGAATTCCCCATCGGACCCGACGGGCGCATCGCGGTGCCTGACCGGCCAGGGCTTGGTGTATCGCTCAATCAGCAGACGGTGGCGGAATACCGGCTGGACTGATTTCGTTCAACGGTCGGCCCGCCAGCGTTCGACCAGATCCTCGTTGAGTTCGATGCCGAGCCCCGGGCCTGCCGGAAGTTCCATATAGCCATCCACGACGGCTGGCTCCGGCGACACCAGTTCGCGCCGCAGCGGGCTGTCGAAGACGTGGGGCGAAACATATTCAAACAGCGGCGAAGCGGGACAGGCCGCTTGAAAGTGGCGGCCGGCCGCCGACGTGATGCCCGTCTTCCAGCCATGCGGCACGACTTCGGCACCAAGCAGTTCACAGAGATCGGCGATGCGGCGGATCTCGGTGAGGCCGCCGCCACGCCCGATATTGGGCTGCACGACGCCGACTTTGCCAACTGTCAGCCATTCGCGGATTTCAAACCGTGTCGCCGCCGCTTCCGCCCCGCAGATGCGGATCGAGCTCTTTTCGGCGAGCCGCGCGTGGCCCATGAGGTCGTCGTGTTGCAAAGTGGCTTCGGCAAAGAAGATATTTTGATCGGCAATGCGCTCAAGCACGAAAAGTGCGTCATGCCAGTTCTGCCAGCGATAGCCGAAGTCGACCGCCATGACGATATCATCGCCCAGCGCCCGGCGGCCTTCGCCGATCAAGCGGATGAGTTCAAGGTCGGTCACCAGATCGTAGAACAGCACCTCCATCTTCACAGCGCGAAAACCGCAAGCAATGGCCATATCGAACTGGCGGTAGATCTCGGTCATGAGTTCGCCGATGCCGCGGCCCTGCGCAAGGCCTGGAAAAATCGTACAGTAGGGCTTGAGTTTCTGGCGCCGCGCCCCACCCATCAACTTGTAGGCGGGAACACCAAGCTGTTTTCCCGCGAGGTCATGGAGCGCGATGTCGATGGCCGAGAGCGCGTGAATGCCAAGGCCGCGGCGGCCCGGCCAGAAGGTGCCATCATAGAGTTTCTGCCAAATGGCGGCGATTTCCACCGGGTCTTCGCCCACCAGGATTTCCCCCGCGTTGCGGCTCCACAGATGGGCGGTGGGCATGTCAATGAAGCTCTTGACGGCGAATGGCGGGGCATCGGCCTCACCGAAACCATAGCGGCCATCCTCATCGAAGATCTTGACGATGACCGTATCGGCGGTGCCATCGAGATCGGCGGCCGAACCCTTGGGAGAAAAAACCGGTATGGCCTCGATGCGCGCGATCCTGCTGGTCATGGTCCCGGTCTCCCCATTCTCCGCCAACGGTATCGCTTTCCACTTAATCAAACAATCATCCAGAATACCGGATATGCGCGTTGACGCCCACCACACTGCACCATAGTCTCGTAACCATGATGACCAAGACCATTCGGCACCTCTCATGAGCTATGTCGACCTCAAGTCCGTCAGCAAGCGCTACGGCGAGACGAAAATCATCCACGGCATCGACCTCGGGATCGAGCAGGAGCAGTTCACTGTCTTCGTGGGTCCTTCGGGATGCGGCAAGTCGACTCTGCTGCGCATGATAGCCGGACTCGAGGACTTGCAGGATGGCAGCATTCACATCGGCGGCACGCGCGTTGACGAACTGCCGCCGGCCGGGCGCGGCATTGCCATGGTGTTCCAGAACTACGCGCTCTATCCGCACATGACGGTATTCGAGAACATGGCCTTCGGGCTGCGCATCGCCAAGACCGCCAAGCAGGAAATTCGTGCCAAGGTCGAGCGGGCGGCGGGCATTCTGCAAATTTCGGAGATTCTCAACCGCAGGCCGCGCGAACTTTCCGGCGGCCAGCGCCAGCGTGTCGCCATCGGCCGAGCCATCGTGCGCGAACCCAAGGTGTTCCTGTTCGACGAGCCGCTGTCCAACCTCGATGCCAAGCTCCGCGTGCAGATGCGGCTGGAACTTACCAAGCTGCGCCGCCAGCTGCGCGCCACCATGGTCTATGTGACCCACGACCAGGTGGAGGCCATGACCATGGCCGACAAAATCGTGGTGTTGAACCAGGGCCGGGTGGAACAGGCGGGCCGTCCGCTCGATCTTTATCAAAACCCCAGCAACCGATTTGTGGCGGGCTTCATCGGCTCGCCTGCGATGAATTTTCTCGAAGCATCCGTCATCTCCACTACGGAGCGTTCGGTCACCGTGACGTTCGGCGGAACCCAAGCTCTCACCTTGCCGCGAAAGCCTGGAACCGCCAGCACTGGTCAATCCGTCACACTGGGCATTCGCCCCGAAGCCGTCGATGCGGCGGGACTGGGCGATGCCGTCCTCGAAGGCAGCGTCGTGGCTGTCGAACGGCTTGGCAATGAGACCTACGTCTATCTCGATGTGCCTGGTCATGGTGAGCTCGCCGTACATGCGGCAGGCGACGTGGACGCCAAACCAGGCGATGTCATGCGCATCGGCATTCCGGCTGGCGGTTGCCATCTGTTCGGCGCCGATGGCCAGGCCTTCGCGCGTGCTGCTCCGTGACAGCTACCGCAGCTTGGCGGCAGATGTGATCGGCCCGTATGGCTTGAGAACCTGCAGGCGCATGGTGGTCGAAATCTCTTCGCCCGGAGATAGCCGCAGCAGCGCACCGCCTCGCGACTTTGCCGTGGCAAGACCATGGGCGGGCATTGTGGTGTTGGGTTCGAGGCCGATGAGCGAGGTGCTGCCATTCCATGGCGCCTCGTGGATTCCCCGTATCTCGTACCACAGCCAGACACAGGGAAATTGCTTGGCATCCCAGGTGAGTACCGCTGCGATGGCATTGTCGGTGCGGCGCATGGCAATCCAGCCATCTGTGAAATCATGCAGGTAGGCCAGCGATGAAATGGGGCCGGAGGGGCGGCTGAGATCGTATGGTCCGTGCCTGCCGTCAACATTTGGCCACTGGCCGGTTGCCCCCGGGCGCAGCGGATTGACCGGCGACTCGAGGCCGGAGTCGACCGTCACGTTGCCGCCGCCGCAGGTGATCTCCACCGGGCCCGCGAGCAGGTCGGATCCAAAGGTCGGGTGATGGCCCCACATCACCGCGATGGACCGCGGGCCGAGCATGCGCAGGTGCTCGTGAACAACGAGAGTATCGCCCTCAACAACAAGCTCACGCGCCATTTCGACCGGCACCGTATGGAAGCGCCGGGATAGCCGGATGGCGGTATCGGTGGCGGTGAATTCCCAGGGCGCAATCGACGCCTCGCCATGGAAGCCATGGAAAACACCATCGCTGGTGCAAGCGTCGCCGCCATTGGGAAAGAGCAGCGGCCATCCGCCGGTATAGCGCGTCAGCCATTCGGTCTCGTCGCGCGCCGCGAAGTTGGCGACGGGCTCGGCGATGGCGTCCCACGGCACTTGCCCCAGAACCGAAAGTCCCGTCGCAAGGTGAGTGACATTGGTGACGGTGCCGCCGACTGACGGGCTGACCGTGACGCGAAGGTCCGGACTGGCGATGGTAACGGAAGCTGACATTGCAGTCACTTGATGGCGCCGGCCATCAGTCCACGGATGAAATGTTTCTGGAAGGCGATGTAGAGGATCAGCATGGGGGCGCTGGCGATCACCATGCCCGCCATGGTGAGCGGCACCTGGTTGTTGTAGCGGCCCTGGAAGACACTGATGCCGGCCATGAGGGTCCGCTTGGCATCATCCTGCAGGAAGATGATGGCGATCAGCAAGTCGTTCCATACATAGAGCGAGTTCACCACCACCAGCGTCATGATGGCGGGAAGCGACAGGGGCAGCACGATCTTGCGCAGGATGAGGAAATGGCCCGCGCCATCGATCCGGGCCGCTTCAAAGAGCTCCTTCGGCACGGTGCGGAAAAACGTCGCCAGCAGATAGACGGAGAACGGCGTGATGAGGCCCGCATAGATCACAATGGTGCCCTGATAGGTGCTGATCAGGCCGAGTTGCGTGTAAAGCACGAAGAGCGGCACGATCATCACGACGGGCGGCACCGCCATGAGCGAGGTACTCAACGCCAGCAATGTCTCCCGGCCCCTGAACTCCATGCAGGCGATGGCATAGGCGGCGAGGCAGGAGATCACCGTGCTGAGCAGCACGGCACCCACTACCATGATCACGCTGTTCGCCATCCACGAAAGGAACGGGCTGTCGGCCAGTACGGCACGAAAATTTTCGATGACCGGCATGCTGGGCAGGCCCATTTTGTCGATGGCGTATTCCTCCTCGCTCTTCAGCGCCGTCATGATCATGAACAGCGTGGGAACCAGCGCGAGGAAAGCGGCAACCAGCAGGACGCCCTGCTTCAGGGCGTCTCCGGCGGTGATCGCGTAACGGCGAGCCATCCCTATGCCTCCTCCTCGCGCACGCGCCTTCGGGCACGGAACATCGGAAAGATAAGCAGCACCGATACAAGGAACAGCAGGACGGAGGCGGCGGCCGCGATGCCCGGCAGGCTGGTGCGGATCAGCGCGTTGAAGATATAAAGCTCGACGACCGTGGTCGCCGTGCCCGGCCCGCCGCGGCCGCCGCCTATAATGAATACATAAGCAAAGACCGCGGCCAGCATGGTGATGACACTCACCACCACATAGAACTCGATCACACCGCGCATCTGGGGCAGGATGATAAACCATACCCGCTGCCACCACGATGCCCCCTCAAGTTTGGCGGCTTCGATCATCGACTCGTCGAGGCTCAGTAACCTTGCGAGAAAGAGGATGATCCCCAGGGCGGATTCCCGCCAGATGATCAGGATCATCACGGTCCACAGGGCGACGTCCGACGAGCCGATCCAGTCGAGTGCCAGAAAGTCGAGACTGAGCCAGCGCAAGATTTCGTTGACCGGCCCGTTGAACTGGAACATCCGCTTCATGACCACCGCGATGATGGGGATGGCCAGCACAAAGGGCACGAACACGATGATGCGGTAGAACCTCCAGCCGGCGATACGGTCATAGAGAAGAACCGAAACCAGCAGCGAAATGACCACCATGGCGGGGATGGCGAGCAGCAGTTGCAAATTATGCAGCACCGCTTCCCAGAACACCGACTGCGACAGGATGAGTTCGTAGTTGCGCAATCCGACCCACGGGCCATCGATACCACGGACCATCTTGAAGCTGAATTCAAAGATGCGGATCAGCGGGTAGCCGAAAACGAAGAGCAGCAGAGCCAGCAGCGGCAGGACGTAAAGGTATGGCGTCAAACGGGAGGAGTGCCGCACTGTCATTCCCCCCGCTTGCATCAACCAGCCAGATCGGCCGCCCACTTCCTGTAGTTGTCCACCATGTCGGGGTTAAAGTCACGCCACTCCTTGGTGACCTTGGCGGCGAGTGCGCCAGCTTCCGCTCCCGTCATCTTGCCCTGCACAACCTGTTGGGCTGTTGGCAGAAGTGCTTGCTCATAGAACTGGCCCGGCACCAAATTGGCGAGATAGGGAATATTCTCGGACAACCCCCAATTCTGCCACATCGACTTCACCGCGGGATCC
>JBKJQD010000189.1:0-14665 GCA_046594125.1 Aestuariivirga sp. | reverse complement strand
ACTTCCTTGGCGGCGCGGAAGGCCAGTTTCTTCGAGGCCTTGATCTTGATCTGTTCGCCAGTGGCTGGATTGCGGCCAAGGCGGGCGGGGCGCTTCTTCACCTGGAAAATGCCAAGCCCCGTGACGCGGACCTTGCTGCCCTTCTTGAGGTGCTTGACGGTGAGATCGACAAAGGCGCCGAGAAGCTCGCCGACGGCCTTCTTGGACATCTCGTGCTTTTCAGCAAGTTCGCCCGCGATCTTGGACAGCGGGATTGTCAGAATTTTTTCATCAGCCATTTTTCTCTCCTTTGCCAATTCGGCTAGGCGGCACCGTTAACGCAGGTTTTGATTCGTGAAAACCCTTATTTTTACGGCTTTTTCAGTTGGCAGTCTGTGAGAAACCCATGTTTTTATGGCGTTAATCAATTGTTAAGATTTTGATATCAGAAATTATGATGAAAAAGCAGTGGCTTAAAGAAATTTACGGAAGTGCGGAACGGGCGAAGCGGCGCGCCAGTCCAGGTTCCGCGCGGTAACAAAAATTTACGGTTTTCCGTTATTGGTCTGCCCGTGGCGGATGGAGAACTTGCGCAGATGCCGATGATGCAGAAAAGGCGCCGCGACGATAGCCCGCCTCCGATTCTCTCGGTTGTCGTGCCGATGTATAATGAGGAGGAGGGGGCCGCGCTGTTTTTCGCCCGCCTCGAGCCCATCCTGCAATCGGTTACCGACGACTATGAAATCATCTGTGTGGACGACGGCAGTTCCGATTCCACCATGGCCATCCTGACCCGCCAGCATGTGCGCGACCGGCGCATCAAGGTAATCAGCCTGTCGCGCAATTTCGGCAAGGACACGGCACTCTCCGCTGGCCTCGATCATGCCCGCGGTGACGCTGTCATCCCCATCGACGCCGATCTCCAGGATCCGCCAGAGCTGATCCCCGCGATGGTCGCCAAATGGCGCGAGGGCTTCGACGTGGTCTTCGCCACCAGAGCCCAGCGCGACAGCGACGACATGCAGAAGCGCGTCAGCGCCGGGTTGTTCTACCGCATCCACAATTGGCTGGCCGATGTCCGCATTCCCGAGAACACCGGCGACTTCCGGCTGATGGACCGCCGCGTCGTTGATGCCGTGAAGAATCTTCCCGAGAAGACGCGCTTCATGAAGGGCCTCTTCGCCTGGGTTGGATTCAAACAGACGGGCTTGAACTACCGCCGCGAGGCGCGAGCCGCTGGCACCACCAAATGGCGTTACCTCAAGCTGTGGAATTTCGCGCTCGACGGCATTACCGGTTCCTCGACCGTGCCGCTGCGCATGTGGACGTATTTTGGCGCGGCGATTGGCCTTGGCGCTCTGGGTTATGGCGCGTGGCTGGTCATCGACACGCTGCTCAATGGCAATGCTGTTCCGGGCTATGCCTCAATCATGACCGCCGTGCTGTTCTTTGGCTCGATCAACATCATGGCGACCGGGGTTCTCGGCGAATATGTCGGGCGCATCTATACCGAAGTGCGCAACCGGCCGCTTTACCTGGTGCGTGATCGAAGCGGCTTTGAGGCGGCGGCGGAAGAGCCGGCACCGTTGCCGCGCGCTGGCCATCGCCTGCACGCGGCCCGCGGCTGACCGTCCATGGCGAGTGTACTGCGCTTCATCACCGTGGGTCTCATTGCGACCGTCACCCATGTCCTCGGTGCGCTCGTCTTCAATTCGGCCTTCGCCGTGCCGCCGCTTGCCGCCAATCTCTTCGGCTTTCTGCTGGCCACCGGCGTTTCCTATGGCGGGCATTGGCTGTGGACTTTCGGCGCCGCCAGCGCCCACCGCCACGCCATGCCGCGCTTCATTGTTCTCTCGGTGAGTTGCTTTTGCCTCAGCCAGTTCATTGTCTACGTGGTGACGCGGCTGGCGGACCTGCCATTGTGGGTGGCGATGATCCCGGTGCTTCTGCTGCTGCCGCCCTTCAGCTTTCTGGTGAGCCGCGCCCATGTGTTTCAGCCATGGCCGGACCGGCGCTGAAACACCGGCTCTTTTCCTGTGCCAAGCTCAGGTGGTTCTTGAGCGGGATGGGCGGCAAGCGGTGTTTTTGCGTCATCAGATCGAGATTGGCGCGGCGTTCGGCTTCAAGGCTTTCGCCTGACATGTTCTGGCTGTGCACGCGGATCGCCACCACCGGCTCTGCGATGTGAGCGAACTTGGCGCCTGAGCGGGCGATGCGCAGATACCAGTCCCAGTCCCAGTAATAGGGCAGCGTCTCGTCGAAAGCGCCGAGCGTGAAGTGCAGCGAACGCCGGTAGCAGACCGCCGAGATCAGAATGGTGTTGTCGCGTTCCAAGCTGGTCTTGCTGGCATCGAAAGAGAAGGGCAGGTCCGGCGCACCATTGTCGAACACCAGCTTGCCATCGCCAAAACTGAAGTCCGAACCGGTGTCGAAACAGCAGGTGGCTTTCTCGAGGTATTCCTGGTCAGTCCACCAGTCGTCGTCATCAAGGAAGGCGATGACATCCGAAGTCGAACTTGAAACGCCGAGAATGCGCGCCGCGACCGGTCCGTGCTGCCGGTTGTCCAGCACCACGAATTCCTCGGACAGGCCTTTGAGCGCCTCGCGCGCCCCCTCGCCATCGTCGACGACGATGATGTCGCGCGGGCGTAGCGATTGGGCAAGCACGCTGGAGATTGCTTCCTTCAGGAAATGTGGCCGGTTGCGCGTCGGGATGACGACGGAAAAACTGCTCATGCTGTCCTTGCGTGAATGACAACAATCAAGATAGCCCGTTTCCGGGTTTTAGCCATGAGACATTTGGATGGGCAATGGGCTCCTTGGTCTTCAGGAAGTACCGCCGGAAAATCTCGCCATAACCCGGCATGACATAACCGTCATTGGCGGCGATCATGTGGCTGCGTTCGGCGCGGTAAAGCGCCGGCAGCTTGTACCACGCCATTGCCGGCCGCGCATGATGCGCCACATGCAGATTGTTGTTGAGAAACAGCAGCGACCAGAAGGGCGAGGCCTCGACGATGATGGTGCGGTGCTGAACGTCGGCTGCCGCCCGGTGTTCGCAAAAAGACCTGATCAGCGCCAGCGAAATTCCGGGATAGGCAAAGAGCAGCATGTATTGCCACAGCGCCATGCCCGACACGTAGGTGACGAACCAGATGGTGAGGACGGAAGACAGAACAAACCAACCCCAGGACCTGGCCTTCTCGCGGTCGCCAGCAATGATCGCCGGAATTTCCGAAGACCATATCCTCACAATGCTGATGGCGGGTCCGGTCAGCATTCGCCCACACAATGTGTTGTGGAAACGGTAGAGCGCCTGTTTGATGCCGGGAAGGGACGCCCAGTCGTCCGGCAGGAGGTAGTAGGATTCCGGATCGTTGCGCGGATCAGTCAGATGCTGGTCATGGTGATGGCTGAGATGGCTTTGCTTGTAGAGACCATAAGGCAGCCAGAAATGCAGTGTGGGAAACACCATGGTCTCGTTGAGGAGGCGGTTGCCGGTCGGATGCCCGTGCAGGATTTCGTGCTGCAGGGAAGCATAGAGCGCCACGCCATAGGAACCCACCGGCAGCATGACCCACCACGGCACGCTCTGGTGAAAATAGACGAGACCTCCCACCACCAGATAGACGGCGCCGATCAGCAGGACCGTCAGCCATTCCGCGTCGCGCCGTCGTCTGTCCATCGTAAATCGCCCCCGTTTGCGGAAATAAGTTGCGCGTAACATAGCGGCTCTTGCGTTGAAAATCTGTTGATTGTGATACACAAACATATACATTGGTGACAATTGTCAACAGAGCTGGAACGTGACCAAGCGCCAGACCGTCGATGTCTTTCGCCGCCACCTGACCGAACTCATCGAGCGGACCGGTGAGTCACGGTCGCGCTTTGCGGCCCGGGCCGGACTCGACCGCTCGACTCTGTCGCAACTTCTGTCGCAAGAAAACATCCGCCTGCCGCGCGCCGAAACCATCGCCCGCATTGCCGCCCGCCACAGCGTTTCGGCGGACTGGCTGCTTGGTCTGTCGGAAGTTCCGCAGATCACCGCGGATATTGTTTCCCAGCCAGTGGTGGCGTCGGGTGCTGACGACCCGGCCAGCGAGTTGCTGAAGCGCTGGCATGAGGAAGCGCGCGGCAGCAAAATCCGCTATGTGCCCTCGTCACTGCCCGATCAAGTGAAGACCGAGGCGGTGATACATTACGAGAACGGCAAATATTCGCTCGCCGAGGCAGAAGCCGTGTCGCGCGATGCCCGGACGCGAATTGAACACGCCAAGGCCTCGGCCAGTGAAATCGAAGTCTGTTCGCCGCGCCAGTCAGTCGAGATGTTCGCGCGCGGCGAGGGCATCTGGCGCCAGATTTCCTTGCGCGACCGCCGCCGCCAGCTCGAGCACATGGCGCAAATGGTGGAAACGCTCTACCCGTCCTATCGCTGGTTCATGTTCGATGGCCGCGAGTGCTATTCGGCACCCTATACGGTTTTCGGCCAGAAGCGTGTGGCGCTCTATGTCGGCGCCATGTTCTTTGTCTTCACGTCCACCGAACACATCCGTGAACTGACCACCCATTTCGACGACCTCATCCGTCACGCCCGCATCCAGCCCAATGACGCGGCGGCCTTTATCCGCTCCCTGCTGAAGGACATGCAATGACCGCCTCGCTCCCGATGTATGATTGGCCCGAGATGCGCGGCGCCACCGATGGCCTGTGGGCCGCCATCGCCCGCCGGCTCGGCACGGATGAAAGTCTGCTGCGCGATGGTAACCATGTGGCACACTGGCGGCGCGCCGATCTGCTGTTCAGCCAGACCTGCGGCTATCCCTTCACCCACGAATTCGACGGCCGGCTGACGCTGGTGGCAACACCGCACTACGGTGTGGATGGCTGCGACGGCCCACACTACCAGAGTATCGTCCTTGCACGGAGGAAAGCGCCGCTTGAAGACTTTCGCGGCGCCGTGGCCGCCGTCAACAACCCCGATTCCATGTCGGGCATGCTGGCGCTCAAGCTGGTGTTCGCGCCGCTCGCCAGCCAGGGCCGGTTCTTCGGCGCGGCCATTCAGTCTGGCGGCCACATCGCCTCGCTGCAGGCGGTGCGTGACGGCCAAGCCGACGTCTGTGCGACTGATGCCGTCTGCGTGGCGCTGGCCAGGCGCTACCGCCCAGACTATTTGGAGGGCTTGGTGGAGATTGCCCGCAGCCCCATGGTGCCGGGCCTTCCCTATGTCACCGTCTCCGGTAACCTCGCGGCCTTGCGTCAGACCCTCTCCGATGTCTTCGCCGATCCAGCCTCGCGGACCATCCGCGAAAAATTGTTTTTGACTGGATTTTCCATTCTCGAGCCGCGAGATTACCAGACGATATTGGAACGCGAACGCGCCATGGAACAGGCGGGAGGACTGCAATTGCTATGATCGATCTCTATACCTGGAGTACGCCAAACGGCCGCAAGATCTCAATTGCCCTTGAGGAGATGGGTCTGCCCTATGCCGTCCATCGCGTGGATATTGGCAAGGACGAACAGTTCAAGCCGGAGTTCCTGGCGATTTCGCCCAATAACAAGATACCGGCCATAGTCGACCGCGATACCGGCGGCAGCATCTTCGAGTCAGGCGCCATCCTGATGTATCTGGGGGACAAGACCGGAAAACTCTATCCTGCGGAGCGCAAGGCCCGCATCCGCATCCATGAATGGCTCATGTGGCAGATGTCGGCGGTGGGACCAATGCTCGGCCGCGCCCATTATTTTCTGAAGTACAATGTGGGGAAAGCGCCCTTCGCCGAGACCTGGTTCGCCGCCGAGGCGCAGCGCATCTATGGCGTCCTCGACAGGCTTGTGGCGCAGCAGGACTTCATGTGCGGGGATTACTCCATCGCCGACATCGCCACCTTCCCATGGATCGCCCGCCACGGCTGGCAGGGGATCGATCTCGATGGTTTTCCCAACGTGAAGCGTTGGTACCTGACGATTGCCGCACGGCCCGCGGTGATGAAGGGCTACAAGGTTCCTGACAGCAGCGCCGAAATTCCCATACCCGCCTAGCTTCGCTTGGGTACGGTTTCATCGGCCGTGGGTCTGGCCTTGACGAACTCCTCGCGCGTTTCGCAATGCAGCGACAGGGCGTGGAGCTTCGGGTATTTATTGGCCGGGAAAGCTTCCGGCACGCGCATCTTCATGTGCCCGAGCATGCAGCCGATGGTGACGTCGGCCTGACTCATGTGGCTATCGACGAACCACGGCGTTCCGCAATTGCTTTCCAGCTTGTCGAGTGCCGCCGCAATCTGCGACACCATGCGCTTCTCGAAATCCCGGCTGATCGCCTTGTCGTTGTGGAATAGGCGTTCGAAAAACAGCGCCACGACTTTTTCCGCAGTGCCGGTTGCCAGAACCACGGTCTGCAAAACCTTGCGGCGTTCCGGGCCATGGGCCGGCGTCAGCGCCCGGGCGGGGCCTGCCATTTCATCGAGACAGTCGATGATGGCATTCGAATCAAGCAGCGTCTCGCCACTCTCGAGAATGAGGGCCGGCACCCGCACCAGCGGATTGATTTTCTGCATGTCCTTCATATCGCGGAACACCGACAGCGCGTTGCGCGTGAAAGGCATGTGATAATGATTGAGCGTCACCGCGACACGGCGCACAAAGGGCGAGTCAAATTGGCCAACGAGGATCATGGCGCCGATTATGGCGCGTCGGCGACCGCAATGTCGAGGGTCTTTCCAAGTGCTGCAAAGGCCTTTTCGATCCTGGCCAGGCTGGTCGCGTGGTTGAGGTCCAGAAGCCGGTCGATTTCCTGGCGGTGCAGGTCCATTTTCCGGGCCAGATCGGCCTTGCGCACCCCGGATTTCCACATCTGCTGATAGAGCAGAACTTTCACCGCCGATTGCATCGGAAGCGTGACCCGGGGATCCGAAGATTTGCCCCGCGAGGGCAGGGGAATAGGCTCACGATGGGCAATTCGCGCCGCGATTGCTTCCGCAAAAGCGCCCCTTGCGTAGGACAAGGCATCGTCCCGGTCCTCGCCAAAGGTTACAAGTTCGGGAAAGTCCGGTGATTTAACCAAGACCGTTCCCTCATCATCTTCGAGTTTGACGCGGTAAGAGATCATACCAGTCCTCGCCGCCCCCCTGATCCGTCACCCTCCGCTTCAAGCGGAGGGTCCATGCGCCAGGGAAAGATGGTTCCTCCGCTTTCGCGGAGGATGAAGGAACGGGGGGGGGGAATGTCCGCCATGGGGCCAGATTTAAGGTACGCTGATATTGAAAACCGAACTCGTTCCTCTCAATGATAGGGTCAGCTCAAAGACGATAAACAGTCACAACTAAAAGGCAACAAAAATGTTGACAACTACCCCAGCCGCTCAAACACCTTCTCCCGGCCTATGAGCGGCAGCAACTGCGCCAGTTCGGGGCCGTGGCCAAGGCCGGTGAGGGCGAGCCGCAAGGGCATGAACAGCGCTTTGCCCTTGCGGCCTGATTGCAGTTTGAGCGCGTCGGTCCAGGTTTTCCATGTTGTGCCATCCCACGGTTCAGGCGGCAGGAGGGCTATGGCGCCGGTCACATAGGCGCGGTCTTCATCTGCCACCTCTGGCTTGATTCGATCTGTGACGATATCGAACCAACTTCTTGAATCTGCTAGCTTCTCCAAATTCCCCCGCACCGCCATCCAGAACGCTTCCGAGCCATAGCCCAGCTTGTCGTTCACCGCCTGCCACGGCAGCATGTGCAGCAGCTTGGCGTTGAGATGGGCCAGTTCCACTTCATCGAAACGGGCAGGGGCGCGCGACAGCTTGGCCAGGTCGAAGCCCTCGACCAGTTCCGCATAATCGGTACACGGATGAATATTGTCCGAGGTGCCGAGCAGCGCCGCGTGGCTCACCACCGCCATGGCTTCGAGGCCCTGTTCGCGCATCGCCGCAATCGACAGGGAGCCGATACGTTTCGACAACCCCTTGCCATCCGCCCCCGTCAGCAGGCTGTGATGGGCGTAAGAAGGCACCGGACCGCCCAATGCCTCGGTGATCTCGATCTGCACAGCGGTGTTGACCACATGGTCCTCGCCGCGGATCACATGGCTGATGCCGAAGTCGATGTCGTCGATCACCGAGGGCAGGGTGTAGAGATAGCTGCCGTCCTCGCGTATCAGTACGGGGTCCGACAGCGCCGTCGTGTCGATATGCTGGGGGCTGCGGATCAAATCGTTCCACACCACCATGCGGCCATCGAGCCTGAAACGCCAATGGGGCTTGCGGCCCTCGGCTTCGAGTTTGGCGCGATCATCAGCGCTGAGTTTCAGCGCCGCGCGATCATAGACGGGCGGCGCACCGCGCGCCATCTGGCGCTTGCGGCGGCGGTCCAGTTCATCCGTCGTCTCGTAGCAGGGATAGAGCCGCCCCGCCGTGCGCAGGCGGCTCGCTATCTCGTCATAATGTCCGAAGCGCTTCGACTGCCATTCGACGCGGTCCGGCACGATGCCGAGCCACGCCATGTCATCAGCGATGCCGCGCGCGAACTCTTCCGTCGACCGCGCCGTGTCGGTATCGTCATAGCGCAGCACGAACTGGCCGCCGCTCTTCTTTGCAAAAAGCCAGTTGAGGATAGCGGTGCGGGCATTGCCGATATGGATGCGGCCCGTGGGCGAAGGCGCGAAGCGGACGATGGTCATAATTAGCGCCCGTCCCTGAAACCGTTGGTGATCGGGTAGCGCCGGTCACGGCCGAAGTTGCGCCGGGTGATCTTGACGCCCGGTGCGGCCTGGCGCCGTTTGTATTCGGCCACATAGAGCATGTGCTGGATGCGTTTCACCAGCGTCTCGTCATGACCGCGTTTGACAATCTGGGCCACCGGCTGCTCGTTCTCGACGAGGCCTTCGAGAATGTCGTCCAGCACCTCATAGGGCGGCAGCGAATCCTGGTCCTTCTGGTTGTCGCGCAGTTCGGCGGTGGGCGCTTTGGTGATAATGCGCCCGGGGATCACATGGCCTTGTGTATTTCGCCACGCCGCCAGCCGGTAGACCTCGGTCTTGTAGACGTCCTTGATCGGATTGAAGCCGCCATTCATGTCGCCATACAGCGTCGCATAGCCCACCGACATTTCCGACTTGTTGCCGGTGGTCAGCACCATTGATCCGAACTTGTTGGAAATCGCCATGAGGATCACGCCGCGCGAGCGCGACTGGACGTTCTCCTCGGTGACGCCGCTCGCCGTGCCGGCAAACATAGGGCCAAGGGCCGAGAGGAAACCCTCCACCGGCTCTTTGATCGGCACCACGTCGTAACGCACGCCGAGTAATTTGGCGCATTCCTCGGCATCGACCAGACTGTCGCGGCTGGTATAGGCATAGGGCAGCATCACGCAATGCACCCGCTCGTGGCCAAGCGCGTCGACTGCCATGGCTGCCACCACGGCGGAATCGATGCCGCCCGAAAGCCCCAGCACCACGCCGGGAAAGCGGTTTTTCAGCACATAGTCGCGAAGCCCGAGGACGCAGGCCTTCCACGTCTCTTCCTCGTTTTCCGGCAGCTTGGCGATCTCGCCCTTGATCATGCGCCAGCCATCCGCCGCGCGCTGCCATTCGGTGATCGCAATGGCCTCCTCGAACATCGGCATCTGCAACGCCAGCGACCGGTCGCCATTGAGCACGAAGGAGGCGCCATCGAAGACCAACTCGTCCTGCCCGCCCACTTGATTGAGATAGACCATGGGCAGGCCCGTCTCGGTCACCCGCGACACCACGAGGTTGAGGCGCACATCGTCCTTGTTGCGCTCAAACGGCGAGCCGTTGGGCACCAGAAGAATCTCGGCCCCCGTTTCGGCCAGCGTCTCGCAGGTCTCCTCGGTCCAGATGTCCTCGCAGATTGGAACGCCGATGCGAACACCCTTGAACGCAATTGGCCCCGGCGCCGGCCCCGGCTGGAACACCCGCTTTTCGTCAAACACACCATAGTTCGGCAGGTCATGCTTGTAGCGCAGGGTCTCGATCTTGCCCTTGTTGAGCAGCGCCACGGCATTGTGCAACTGGCTGCCGTCGCGCCACGGCAGGCCGATCAGCACGGCGGGGCCTTCGACTGTGTCTTTGGCCAAGTCCTCCACCGCCGCCCGGCAGGCCGCGACGAAGGTCTGCCGCAACACCAGATCCTCCGGCGGATAGCCGCAGATATAGAGTTCGGGGAACAGAATGAGATCGGCATCCTTCGCCGTGGCACGCACCTCGCGCGCCTTGGCGAGATTGGCGTTGATGGCGCCAAGCGTCGGGTTGAGCTGGGCCAGCGCGATGGTCAGTGTGTCGGTCATGGCCGGGTCATAGCGGATGCCGGGGGCGGCTTCAATTGTGGCCCGTTGACGGCTCCATGAAACTTGCGCATGACAGGTCCATGATCATCAAGACACTCATCGACAGCCAGCCGCGCGACGCCGTGGCCATCGCCGCGCCGGACCGCGAGACCATGACCTATGGCCTCTTCGCTGAGCTGATTGTCACCACAGCCGCGTCTCTCAATTCCCTGGGTCTTGGCCGCAACGATGCGCTGGCCATCGTTTTGCCAAACGGTGTGGAGATGGCCGCCGCCTTTGCAGCCTGCGCCTGCGCGGTGACAGCGGCCCCGCTCAACCCGGTCTATCGTGAGGACGAATTCCATTTCTATATGGACGACCTCAAGGTGAAGGCGCTGCTGGTGGAGGAGGGCAGTTCGTCGCCCGCCCTCGCCGCCGCCCGCCGTCTTGGCATTCCGCTCATCACCCTGACACCACGGCGCGAGGCCGGAAGCTTTGTGTTGACCGGTGAAGCGGTTGGCCCCGCCACGACTTCGGGCCTTGCCGGGCCGGATGACATAGCTCTCATCCTCCATACCTCGGGCACCACCTCACGGCCCAAGATCGTGCCGTTGAGCCACGCCAACCTGCTGGCCTCCGCCGCCAATATCGTGCGCACCCTCAATCTCACCGGCGCTGACCGCTGTCTGAACATCATGCCGCTGTTTCACATTCATGGACTGGTGGCGGCGATCCTTGCGAGTTTCACGGCGGGCGGATCGGTGTTCTGCACCCCGGGCTTCAACGCGCTGAAATTCTTCGGCTGGATGCAGGAGGCCAAGCCTAGCTGGTACACGGCGGTGCCGACCATGCACCAGACCATCCTGACCAGGGCCGCACGCAACAGCGATGTGATCAAGGCCAATCCGCTGCGCTTCATCAGGTCGAGTTCCGCCTCGCTTCCCGTACCCGTCTTCCATCAGCTTGAGCAGGCCTTCGGCTGCCCGGTGATAGAAGCCTATGCCATGACCGAGAACGCCCACCAGATGACCTCGAACCAGTTGCCGCCTGGCCAGCGCAAGCCCGGTTTCGTCGGCTGTGCTGCTGGCCCCGAAGTGGCCGTCATTTCGCCCGATGGCCAACTGCTCGCTGCCAACATCGAGGGTGAAGTGGTGACAAGGGGGCCAAATGTCACCAAGGGCTATGTCAACAATCCAAAAGCCAACGGCGAAGCCTTCGCCCACGGCTGGTTCCACACCGGCGACCAGGGCTTCATGGATGAGGACGGCTATCTCAAGATCACCGGACGTCTCAAGGAAATCATCAATCGCGGCGGCGAGAAAGTGGCGCCCATGGAAGTCGACGAGGTGTTGATGGAGCATCCAGCAGTGCATCAGGCGCTGACCTTCGCCATGCCCCATGACAAGCTGGGCGAGGATGTTGCCGCCGCCGTGGTGCTGCGCGAGGGACAAAGTGCCAGCGAGCGCGACTTGCAGGACTTTGCCAACCAGCGCCTCGCCGCCTTCAAGGTGCCGCGCCGCATCGTGATCGTCAGTGAAATTCCCAAGGGCGCCACCGGCAAGATGCAGCGCATCGGCCTGGCGCAAAAGCTGGGCCTGTCGTGACCAGGGTCTGCGTTTTTGGTGCCGGCGCCATCGGCGGCTATGTCGGGGCGCGGCTGGCGCTGAAGGGCGAGGCTGATGTCTCGCTGGTGGCCCGCGGCGCCCATCTTGCCGCCATGCAGGCGCGCGGCCTGATTCTCAAGCAGGGCGGCGAAACCGTCACCGTTCACCCGCGCGTCAGCGATGACCCGAAGAGTCTCGGCCCCCAGGATTTCATCATTCTCACCCTCAAGGCCCATGCGGTGGCCGGCGTGATCGATGCCCTGCAGCCGCTGATCGGCCCGGACACGGCGCTCCTTTTTGCCCAGAACGGCCTGCCGTGGTGGTATTTTTACAAGCACGGCGGACCTCACGATGGCCACCGGCTGCAATCGGTCGATCCCGGCGGAACGATCTGGAATGGCATTGGTCCGCAGCGCGCCCTGGGCTGCGTCGTGTGGCAGGCCGCCGAAGTCGAGGCGCCGGGCATCATTGCCCACCACTACGGCGACCGCATGCCGCTCGCCGAACCCTCCGGCGAGAAGTCGGCGCGAGTGAACCTTCTCTCCAGCCTGCTCACATCGGCCGGCATCAAGAGCCCGGTCCGGCCAAACCTGCGCGGCGAAATCTGGCTCAAGCTATGGGGCAACCTCAGCTTCAATCCCGTCAGTGTACTGACCAATGGCACGCTGGAAGGCATGGCGGCGGACCCCGGAACGCGCCGCGTGATCCGCGCCATGATGCTGGAGGCGCAAGCCATCGCCGAGGCACTGGACATTCGCTTCACCGTCGCTATCGAAGAGCGCATGGACATGGCGGCCCGCGTTGGCGCACATCGCACCTCCATGCTCCAGGATGTCGAAGCGGGGCGGCCTCCGGAACTTGACGCTTTGCTCGGCGTTGTGATCGAACTGGGGCGCCTCGTGAACTGTCCCACACCGAGCTTGAATTTGGTCTATGATCTCGTCAAATATCGGACCAGGGCCACGGTGGTCCGGGGTTAAGTAGTAAGGAGATGCGGTCATGAAGCTCGGCAACGAGAAACCAGATTATGACAATATCGAAGATCGGCGCGGTCAGGGCGGCGGCGGCGGCTTGGGAACTCCGGGCGGCGGTGGCGGCCGCTTCAACATTCCCATGGGTGGACGCGGCGGCGGCTTCAGCATCAAGACCATTATTTTTCTCGCGATTGTCTATTTCGTTTTGAAGATCGTCTTCGGCGTCGATCTTCTGCAGGTCATCAACGGCGGCGGCTTGCCGCTGCCGGGTGGCGGCACTGATACGCAAATCACCCTTCCCGACACCAACACCAATGTGACCGACAGCGGTGACACGGGCGGTGGTGCCGGAGCAGGCGATGTGACCGCCGATGCCGGCAAGGAATTCGTGGCCCGCGTGCTGGGATCAACCCGCCGCATCTGGGAAGGCGAATTCACCAACATGGGGCGCAAGTACGAGCCGCCCAAGCTGGTGCTGTTCAACGGCATGGTGCAATCGGCCTGCGGTATGGCGCAGTCGGCCACGGGGCCATTTTATTGCCCCGGCGACCACAAAGTCTATATCGATCTGGCTTTCTATCAGGACATGAAGACCAAGCTCGGAGCCCCGGGCGATTCCGCTCAAGCTTACGTGATCGCTCATGAAGTTGGCCATCATGTGCAGAACCTGCTTGGCATCGCTGACCAGGTTCAGCAGGCGCGTTCGCAGGCGTCGGAGACCGAGAGCAATGTGCTGTCAGTGCGCATGGAATTGCAGGCCGATTGTTTTGCCGGATTCTGGGCGCAAAAGGCCGACGCCACGGCGCATATTCTGGAGAGTGGCGACATCGACGAAGCCCTGAATGCCGCGTCACAAATTGGCGACGACAAGCTGCAAAAGCGGTCCCAAGGCTATGTGGTACCTGATTCCTTCACACATGGAACGTCCGCGCAGCGTGTTAAATGGTTCAAGACCGGCTTCACCGCAACCAGCATTAAAAGCTGCGATACCTTCAACACCAGCAATCTCTGAAACGATACGCCGCACGAATCAAAACGGGCGCCCCGCGGCGCCCGTTGGCTTTGGCGGAAAGGGCCTCAGCCCTTGTTCATGTTCTTCACCACGCCGACGATGATCATCAAGACGGCGCCGCCGATGCCGCCGCCGGCAACCTGCTGAATGATCGAGCCAATATCCATACCCGAGGACACGGCAGCACCAGCCGCATCGGTCATTGCAGCACCGCCGCCGAGTACTCTGTTGAGAATCTGACCGCCGATACCGCCGCCGATCACACCGGCAATGGTGTTGCCCAGCGTGCCAAGGCTCTTGTCCTTCATGACAGCTCCGGCGGCATTGCCGCCAATAGCGCCGACAATCAGCTGGATGATGAGTTGCGTAATGTCCATTTTGTGTCCCCGATCTTTGTTGTCTGGCGTGGTATTCTAATCACGCAATACCGACAATAGCAGGGATCATGCCTGACGCAAGGTTCGGCGTGCCGGATGGAAATATTGACCGAGGTCAAGGTCATTGCACGTTTCTGCCCTTAACTGGGCTGGCAACCGGAGGCCAATTGATGCGAGCCTCGAAGGAGATGCCATGACCAAGAAGATTCTTTGCTCGACCGATGGTACCGTCCATTCGGAACATGCGGTCCAGACCGCCGCCGAACTGTCGGCCAGGTTCGGCGCCAGTCTTTCGATCTGCACCGTGAACATCGCCCACGGCGGGGCGCGCGGTCCGCTGATCTATTCCATGGAAGACGACCAGGTGAAGAAGGTTCTTGACGCGGCTGCGGCACTGGCCCGCAAGGCGGGCGCCACAAAGGTTGATGAGATCGCACTGCGCAGCCGC
>JBKJQD010000132.1:0-11869 GCA_046594125.1 Aestuariivirga sp. | reverse complement strand
CTGAAATTCAGGCCCGGATGCCCAGGGACTTCCGCGCATCACCTGGTCAAAGGATCGGCCTCCA
Organism: Aestuariivirga sp.; assembly: GCA_046594125.1. Taxonomy (GTDB): domain Bacteria; phylum Pseudomonadota; class Alphaproteobacteria; order Rhizobiales; family Aestuariivirgaceae; genus Aestuariivirga. The sequence goes on along the minus strand of JBKJQD010000132.1, from coordinate 11,805 downwards.
TTTTGACTTGAGCCAGATTCAGATTTTTGACTCCGTCACCACGCGCGCATTGCCGCGCACGGCTGCATCGTGTTGAATGGCCTCAACCTGGTTCCCGGTCGAGCACTTCTGCTGCCCCGTCGATCCGGCACCTCGTAACGGCGCCTTCGCACCGTTGCTGCGGCCTACTCCTCAAGGCGGCCCGTGGCGTCACGATCATGGCGGTATCGTCTGGTGAGCGGAAACGGCGGCAACCTGGGCTCCCTGGATGGCCCTGACCAACTAATGCCAACCTACGAAAGCTGGACCGTCCGCCGCGAGTCCTGGTTGCCGCCGTTTCCGCTCACCAGACGATACCGCCACGATCGTGACGCCACGGGCCGCTTTGAGGAGTAGGCCGCAGCAACGGTGCGAAGGCGCCGCTACGAGGTGCTGGATCGACGGGGCAGCAGAAGTACTCGACCGGGAACCAGGCCGAGGCCATTCAACACGATGCAACCGTGCGCGGCAATGCGCGCGTGGTGAAGGAGTCAAAAATCTGAATCTGGCTCAAGTCAAAAAAGAGGTCGATCCTTTGACCAGGTGATGCGCGGAAGTCCCTGGGCATCCGGGCCTGAATTTCAGGATCCTGTTTGCCGCCGGTACTGGCGACAAGTATGACCTCCGGGCCTAACACCTCAGTGGTGACCGCCTCAACACTCAAGGGCGCCGTATGTTTGGCGGCCACGGCTGATAGATGAAAATCCTCAGGCCGCAATCCCAGCGTTACCGGCTTTCCAATATGAGTGAGAAAGCCCTTTGCCTGATCGGCAGGGATGGCAAAAGACAGGTTGGCCGATCGCGCAATCACGGCGCCATGGCTTCCGGCATCGAGGCGGCCTGTCAGCAAGTTCATCGGTGGACTGGCCAGAAAACCGGCCACAAATGTATTCACCGGATTGCGGTACACCTCCATGGGTTGGCCTACCTGGACGATCTCCCCGTCCTTCATGATGCAGATTCGCTCACCCATGGTCATCGCCTCAACCTGATCGTGCGTGACATGGACGATTGTCGTGCCAAGACTGCGATGAAGTTTGATGAGTTCGGTCCGCATCGCGGCACGGAGTTTGGCGTCGAGATTTGAAAGTGGTTCATCGAGGAGAAACGCCTGGGGCTCCCGGACCAGAGCCCGGCCGAGCGCTACGCGCTGGCGCTGCCCTCCAGACAGTTGCGAAGGCTTGCGCGCAAACAGCGGTTTGATGCCCAGCATCTCGGCGGTGCGCCCGACGCGCCGGGAAATCTCGCTGGCGTCAACGCCTCGCAGCTTGAGACCAAAGGACAGATTCTCAACAACGGTCATATGCGGATAGAGGGCATAGTTCTGGAAAACGATGGCGATATCGCGCAGGGCGGGGTCGACATCATTGACACGCTTCTCCCCGATCAAGAGATCACCGGAGGTCACCGTTTCCAATCCCGCTATCATGCGCAAGGTCGTCGACTTGCCGCAGCCCGACGGACCAAGCAGAATCATGAATTCTCCATCCTTGATGTCGAGAGAGATATCGCGCACGGCGGAAACGCCATTGGGATAGATCTTGTTCAGGTTCTTGAGGGTGATCGACGCCATGATGACTTTCTTGAAAAGCTTCCCCGCTAGTTGAGGCTGCGCATGTAGCGATAGAGGTAGGCTGTGAGGAGCAGGATCATCGCCAGGAGGATGGCGGACATTGCCGAGGCCTCGCCGACATTGAGGCTGACGAAGGCTGTTCGGTAGATGAAGTAACTGACGAAATCCGTCGAGGTGCCGGGCCCGCCGCGCGTCATGATGTAGACGAGATCATAGGTCTTCACGGCAAAGATGAGACGGATGAGCAAAGTCACAATGATCACCGGCCACATCAATGGCAGGGTGATATGACGGAATGCCTTGAATGTTCCCGCGCCATCGACGCGCGCTGCCTCATAGGGTTCCTTTGGAAGCGCTGATAGGCCAGCCAGCAGCAACACGATCATGAAAGAGACCTGATGCCAGATATCGACCATGACGATTGTCCAAATTGCCACCTTGGTGCTTCCCAGCCAATTCACCGGCGCCAAGGAAAATACGCTCAGGAGATAGTTCACGATCCCCAAGGAGGGATGCAGAAACATGCGCCAGATCAAGCCGACAATTACCGGGTTCATCAAGAGCGGGCACAGCAGGATGCCATAATAGACCGCCTTGAAGCGTTCGACGCTGTTCAGCATCAATGCAACCAGAAAGCCAATTGCAAATTCAATCAGCACCACGCCCGCCACGAACAATCCAGTGAGCCACAAGCTATGGCGGAATTCGGAATCCTCGATCGCTGTGATGTAGTTTCTGAAACCTGTGAATGTATCGAAATTGGGAGCGATAAGCGTGTAGTCGTGCACGCTGGTGAACAGCGCCCAGAATACCGGAAACAAGATAACCGCAAGCAGCAAGGCGAGCGTTGGAGCAGACATGAACCAGCCAAACCGCCGGTCAGCGGCTTCTATTGTGTCCTGCTGGTTCATGTCGAGCGTTTCGGCGATCGCTGCTATTTCAGTTTACCGTCTTTTTTCGCAAGTTCGGCCATCTCCGTCTCGACGGTAGCCAAGGCTTCCGAAGGCGTCTTCTCTCCGGCCACTGCAAGGCTCAACTCGCGCCCAAGGACCTCCACCAGCTGCGGCGTGTAGGTGAAAACGGGGAAGTTGTGGCTGGTGAGCAGCAACTGCTTCAGCGCCTTGGCGTATGGGTATTTGGCATTGACGTCCGGGTCGTCGAACACATCCGTGCGGGTCGGCGAACCGCCCTGCAGGGCGCGCTTCTTGGCGATGTCATGGGACTCAACCCACTTCAGGAATGTCCACGCCGCGTCGGGGTTCGGGCTGGATTTCGGAATGGCCCAGCCCCAGGCGCCATTGAGGCTGCCGCCCTTGTCCGGCGTGGGGCCCGGAACCGGCATGATCTCGACTTTGCCGACAACCGACGACTTCGACGGATCGTCGATGCCGGCGCGGAAGAAGTTGTAGGTGATGTAGCTGTACGCTTTGCCCTGCGCCATCACATTGAAGGCTTCGTCGAACGAGAAGCTCGCGGCCCCCAGCGGGCCGTACTTGGCGATATTCGTGGAATACTGCTCGACGGCCTTCACGCCGGCCTCATTGTTCAGCGTTGGATGCCAATTGTCATCGTGATATTCCCCGCCATTGGCGAAAAGATAGTTCGACCATTCCATGGCGATCGGATCGGGGCGCAGTCCCTGATTCACGACGCCATACACGCCGTCCCTGGTGAAGAACTCAACCTGCTTGAGATACTCGTCCCAAGTCTTGGGCACGCCAAGCTCCATACCGTACTTGGCTTTGAAGTCCGACTGGTTTTTCGCGTCCGCCAGAAGATCCTTGCGGTAGAGCAGACCCATTGCATAGTTATAGAATGGCAGCATGTAGGTGACGCCATCGACTTTGCCGACGAGGTCCATCATCTTCGGTACATAGCCTGATGTATCGAACTTGTCGGCGGCAATGCGATCATCAAGCGGCAGCAGCCAGCCGGCCTTGGTAAACTCTCCGACCCAATAGAAGTCAACGACAAGGGCTGAATAGCTGCCCTTTGCGGCCACCAGCTGCGGCACCAGTTTGGTGTGCATCTCGGCGTAGTTGACGACTTCAAGATTGACTTCTATTCCGGTTTCCTTGGTGAATTCAGGTACCAGGGTCTTGACATATTCCGTATCCGGAACACCTTCCATCAGAATGGTAACCGTCTCGGCACATGCTTGCGCCGAAATCCCACCGGCCAACGCGAAACCAAGCAGAAATTGTCTCAGCATTTTCTTCTCCCTCGTCAGCCCTGTCATTGATTTCCGTTCACTTGAGGGCTCCAAGTGAAAGGCCTTTGATCAGATGCTTGCGCAGGAATGGCAACAAGGCGAATACCGGCAGCAAGGATACGACAGTGGCAGCCGCCAGCGGTGCGATTTCGACTCCCGCGTGGGTCTCAAGGCTGGCCAGACCGACCGGCAAAGTTTGCGTGCCAGGTCCGGACAGCACGAGCGCAAACAGAAATTCGTTCCAGCTCAGGATAAATCCCAGGAGACCGGCCGCAAGAATACCGGGTGCCGCCACGGGAACGGCGATCAGTCGAAATGCCTGCCAGCGAGAGGCGCCATCGACCCGCGCTGCCTCTTCAAGGCGGGCCACGTCACCTTCAAAGAATGAGACGAGTATCCAGGTGAGGAACGGCAATGCAATTGTAAGATGGGCGACAACCAGCGCCGTGCGGGTATGAAGCAGGCCAGCAAACAGAAAGACTCCAAAGAGCGGCAAGACGATGATGATGGGCGGCAGCATCTGGCTGGCCAGCACCCCCAACCGGAGCATGGAGCCGCCGGTATTGAAGCGGGCGAAGGCGTAGGCCATGGCGGTGGCGAGTGGCAGTGAGATCGCGGTGGCCAACAGCGCGATCAAGAGACTGTTGACGAACCAGCTGACAAATGAATAGCGCTCGAAAATTTCATAATAGTTCATGAGGCCAAGCGTCCCGACCTCTGGCGGAATCTTGTAGGCGGTAAGGCGATCAGTCACGCTGACCCGCAGCAGCCAAACCAACGGCATGAGGATCGCCAAAGAAAAAATGATGAGGATAACGTGCGGGATCACTGTTTTTGCAAAGTTCTTCATGGGTGCATCAGTCCATCCTTGCGCCGCCCGTGACATTGATCCCCTGACCGGTCATGAAGCGGGCACTGTCTGAACACAGGAATACCACCACGTCCGCCACGTCTTCCGGCGTCTCGATACGCCCAAGCGGTGTTTGGGCCACGTATTCGTTGAAGACTTGTTCGGGTGTGATGCCGCGGAGCTTTGCCTCCCATTCGATCTCTCGCGATTGCATGCCGGTCTTTACAAAACCGGGACACACCGCGTTTACACGAATTCCGCGGGGCGCTAGCTCACGGGCCAGACCTTGAGTCCAGCCGAGCACGGCAAATTTACTGGCGGAATAGTGGGCAAGCAGCGGCGCCCCGACCTTGCCAGCTAACGAGGCGGTGTTGACAATCACCCCAGCGTTTTGGGCCATGAAGTTTCTGGCGGCAATTTGATTGGTCAGAAAGATGCCACGGGCATTGACTGAGAAGTTGAAGTCCCATTCCTCGTCCGTCAGATCGACCGCATGTTGCATCGTCGACACGCCGGCGTTGGCGATCAATATCTCGTAGCCTCCAAACAATTTCTGTACATCCGAGAAGGCGGCTTCGACGCTGGCGCGTTTGGTGACATCGAGCGCCACTCCCGCCGCATCTCCGGCAATTTCCGCAGCGGTTTCTTTTGCCGCCGCAAGATTAATGTCACAAATGGCGACGCGAACACCCTGCCGGGCAATCGCTGCCGCAATCGCCCGTCCAATACCCGTCGCGGCGCCCGTTACGATGGCGCGCTTCCCGGAGAGCTCAGGGAAAGTTGGTGAAGTCGACACGCGAGATACCTCGGAAGGTGGAGTGGCGTGAGTATATGTCGACAAAATCGCACAATACAATAGGGTTAATGTTTGAATTTGTGCGAATTCTTGATATGGAATTGCTGATGGACCCCGGGTGTGGGGAGCCTGGGGACATTGCAAATGAAAAGGCAGAGCGAACGCGGAGATCCGGCAAGGCATCCGGGGCAGCGTTCATCTGGCGGTTTCCGCCCCTTGGCGCGGCAGCGGCAAGTCCAAATCCTCAGCAGATTGTCGGCTATCGGAACCGTGCAGGTCAGCGCCCTCGCCCGGGATATGGGCGTTTCCGACATGACCATCCGGCGCGATCTCATTGATCTGGAGAATGAAGGGAGATTGACGCGTATCCACGGCGGCGCGCTCGACACGGGCAAGAACCGGCGGACTGTCATCGACCGCGACGAGCCCCTTTTTGAGGCGCGGATGCAACGCCAATATGAGGCAAAGCAGCGCATTGCAGTGGCCGCGGCCCAACTGGCGGCGGGACGCAAGACGATCGCTCTGGACGTCGGAACAACCACCTTGATGCTTGCAACGCATCTGCATGGCGAGGCAGAGGCAAAAATTTTCACCAACAGCGTGCGCATTGCCGCCGAACTGGCTCCGCATGTCGCCGACGTCTACCTTCCCGGTGGGCGGATGCGCCGCGATGAAATGTCAATTGGCGGCCGCGCGGCGGTGGAACAGTTCCAGGACCTCTGGTTCGACATCGCCTTCCTGGGAGTTTCCGGCGTCACCAGCAGCGGCGTCTTCGATTACTCTTTTGACGATGCGGACATGAAACGGGTTTACCTGCGCCGCTCAGGCATCAAGGTGGTGCTCTGTGACGCCTCGAAGTTTGAGCGCATGTCGCTGGTCCACATTGCACCGCTCAATGGATTTGACATTCTGGTCACCGATGCGCCGCCGCCGCCTTTGATCGCCAAGGCGCTGGAAGATGCAAATGTACAAGTCGAAATCGTGGCAGATACTGTCTGAACAGACCGCAGTCTAGCGATCAGGAGGAACATGACGATGGTTTTTGAATTTTTAGGCCCGAAAAAGAAAGCCGTGATTGCCATGGCCCATATTGGAGCCTTGCCCGGCACGCCTCTCTATGACCCTGATGGCGGCATGCAAAAGCTGATTGATGGCGTCACGAAGGACATTGAGCAGCTTCAAGGTGGTGGTGTCGATGCCATCATGTTCGGCAATGAAAACGACCGGCCCTATACCTTCAAAGCATCCTCTGAAAGCGTGGCGGCAATGACAGCCGTGGTGCAGGCTGTAAAGCCGGTGCTGAAGGTTCCTTTCGGCGTCAATTATCTCTGGGATCCAAGTGCCAGCGTGGCGATCGGCGTCGCGACCGGTGCCAAATTCGTGCGTGAAATTTTCACCGGTGTATTTGCGTCGGACATGGGGATGTGGGTGCCCGATTGCGCCTCGGCTGCCCGCCTGCGGCGAAATCTTGGCCGCAGCGACATGAAGTTGTTGTTCAACATCAATGCCGAGTTTGCCCATTCGCTTGATGCGCGGCCAATCGAGTTGCGGGCGCGCAGTGCGGTGTTCTCGTCACTCGCCGACGCCATTCTGGTGTCCGGGCCAGTCACCGGCGAACCGGCAGAACAGTCGCAACTGCAAAAGGTCTGCGCGACGGTGCGCGACGTTCCGGTCTTTGCCAACACCGGTGTCACGATCGACAACGTGCGCAGCACTCTGGAACTGGCCAGCGGAGTCATCATTGGCACGCATTTCAAGATTGATGGCAATACCTGGAATCCGGTCGATGGCTCGCGCGTCAAGCGCTTTATGGACCTTGTCGAGACGCTGCGTTAATGGCGCGCAAGACTTGCGTACTCGGCCTTGATATCGGTACGACTTCAACGATCGGCATTCTGATCGAGGTGACGGGGAAAATTCTGGGCATGGCCTCCCGTCCGGTCACGCTCAACGCGCCGCATCCGGGCTGGGCCGAAGAGGACCCGAAGGAATGGTGGGGTAATGTCTGTGGGATTGCAGATGAACTGCTGCGCACCAGTGGCATGAATGCGCAATCGATAGCTGCCATCGGTGTGACGGGGATGCTTCCGGCGGTCGTGCTGCTCGACTGCGAAGGCGCGGTGTTGCGGCCCAGCATCCAGCAGAGTGACGGACGTTGTGGCAAGCAGGTAACCGATCTCCGCGCCGAATGGGATGAAAAATCCTTCATCGCCAAGGCCGGTAACGGTATCAACCAGCAACTTGTCGGTGCCAAGCTGCGGTGGATCGAGGAACACGAGCCGGATGTCCATGCGCGCATCGCCACGGTGTTCGGTTCCTATGACTATATCAATTGGCAATTGACCGGTGAAAAAGCAGTCGAACAGAACTGGGCGCTGGAAGCCGGATTCGTCGACATCGGCAGCGGCCGGATCGATGATGCGCTGGTGGCTTTAGCTCGTGTGCCGCGCAGCACTATCCCGCGCAAGTCCGTCTCACACGCGGTGCTTGGATATGTCACGGCGCGGGCGGCGGCGGCTACGGGGCTGGCGGAAGGCACGCCGGTTGTTGGCGGCGCAGCCGACCTGGTCGCTTCGGCGCTCGGTGCCGGCATTGTCAATCCCGGCGATGTCTTGCTGAAGTTTGGCGGCTCTGTCGATGTCCTGATTGCCACCGGCAGTGCTGTGCCGGATCCTCGCATGTTCCTGGACTATCATCTGGTCCCCGGCCTCTTTATGCCCAATGGCTGCATGTCCACGGGTGGCTCGGGTCTCAACTGGTTCGCGCGGACTTTCGCCGGCGCGGAAAGCCAGATTGCCGCCAAACTTGGCCTGACGGTTCACCAGTATCTCGACCGTCTGGCTGAAGACTGCGCTCCCGGCTGCGACGGGCTGACCATTCTGCCGTATTTCCTCGGTGAGAAGACCCCGATTCACGATGTGGCGGCACGGGGGGTGTTTGACGGCCTCACCTTCTCACACAACATCGGCCATCTTTGGCGGGCGCTTCTGGAATCCTACGCCTACGCCATCGTGCATCACATTGAAGTGCTCAACGACATGGGCCATCGGACCGAGAACTTCGTGGTTTCAGATGGCGGCTCCAACAGCAAGATATGGATGCAGATCGTCGCTGACGTTCTGCAGCGGCCGGTGCAGCGGCTCACCGGCCATCCCGGTTCGTGCCTTGGCGCGGCATGGACGGCCGCCATCGGTGCGGGGATCACCGATGACTGGTCAGGCGTCAGCCGATTGGTAACCCGCTCCGATCGCCTCGAACCAGACAGCGGCAATGCCGAAGTCTATCGTGCAGGCTATGTGCGCTTTCGCGATCTCTATCGGCGGCTTTCCAGTCAGCCAGTGACATGACACTTCCGGCCGTTGCCTGGGATATCGATGTGTCAATCGGCATTGAACATTGGCTCATTGAGTGTTCCAGATTGTGGGCTCTCATGAACGATGCCCAGTGTTTTCGCTTCCTGCGCCACACCGCCATGAGCAATGCTTGCAACACGGCATCTGTCGTTTGCCGGTTCTGCAGCGGCCAGCCGACAACACGGCGGGCGTGGAAATTCATCGCGACGGCCGAGTAGGCGAAGCCCTCAAGGGTCTTGATGTAGGTGATGTCCGTGACCCATACCAGTTCTCTCTTCAGGCGCCGGATCTCTGCAGCCTGATCACCTCCATCTGGACCTTGTGGCTTCGAGCACCTCTTCTTCCATTCGCGGAGTGAGTGTCGGCTCACTCCGGGACGTCAAAAAACCTCTGCAACCGGATATCCCCTCCCGGTGATCTGAAGGACGGCGTCCCGTTTGAAATCGCCGCTGAAATTGGCTTTACCCCTCTTGGCCTCCTTGCCTCCAATTTAGGGAAGCAGGCGTCCACGAATCGAGGGGCAATTCAGTCATCCGTGGTCATGCTGGTTCTCCATTGAGGATTAGGGTTGAAGTTCTCAACTCCATCCTAAACCTCTTCAGGAGCGGCATGGCCACACCCCCTACCAAAGGCCGGGTGTGGCCGGAGTGTCAGGTGAACACCATCTCAGTACAGGCTTGATGGTGGTTTCCAAGTTGGAGTGGCGTCACGCCTGCGACAGCGCATCCAGGCTTTCGGGGACAATCTGGCCACCGTCGACGATGATCGTCTGGCCAGTGACGTAGCCCGCCTCCTTCGATGCAAAGTAGAGGGCGGCGTGGCCGATGTCCTCCACCGTACCGAGCTTCTTCAACGGGACCGAGGCAGCCATGGACTTCCGGTATTCCTCACCCATTGCGATCAGGCCTTCAGTGAGGATGTTTCCCGGCAAGACGGCATTGACGGTGATGCCATACTTGGCAAGCTCGATGCACGCGGTGCGCATGAAGCCGAGCTGTCCCGCTTTGGTTGCGCCATAGTGCGTCCAGCCTGGAAAGCCGGTCACCGGCCCGGTGATTGACGAGGTGATGACGATGCGGCCCTGATTGGATTTCTTGAGATAGGGAATGGCCGCCTTCACCGAATGGAAGGTACCCTTGAGGTTGGTGTCGCTGACCTCGTCCCACTGGGCGCTGGTCATGTCTTCAAGCCTGGCGGGCGGGAAAATTCCGGCATTGGCACAGAGAACATCGAGGCCGCCGTTCTTGTCCGCCGCGGCCTTCATGGCAGCTTCCATGCTGTTGAGAGACGTGACGTCGCCAGCAAGGCCGATGGCGCCGTGGCCGATTTCCTTCGCCGTGGCCTCCGCTTCGGCACCATGGCGCGACACAATGGCGACCTTCGCTCCGGCTTGCGCAAACACCCGCGCGATGCCCTTGCCGATGCCTTTGCTGCCGCCGGTGACAAGGACCGAGCGGCCCTGCAATGAAGTTGACATGGACGATTCTCCTATTGTTTGTGTTGGTCACCACGGCGCAGACCCAGGATCAGGCCATAGCCACCGATCAGCAGGATGGTGGCGCCAATGGTCGACACCGTGCCGAGCACCGGAACGCCCGGCGTATAACCAGCCACCATCTTGGCATAGAGATATTCCGGCACGGTGGTGTCGGCGCCCGTGGTAAACAGCGATAGCGGAAAGTTGCCCCAGGATAGCAGGAAGGCGAAGAGCGCGCCGGAAAACAGTCCGGGAAACAGCACCGGCAGCGTCACCTCGCGCAATACCTGCCAGCGCGATGCCCCGAGATCGAAGGCTGCCTCCTCAAGTGCTGGATCGAAACTGTAGACCTGGATCGAGATCACCAATGTCACAACCGGAACGATCCACACGAGGTGTGCGAACACCGCCGTTTTCCATGACAGCGGCAGCCCGAGCGTATTGAACCATAGCAGCAGTGCCAGACCGAGTACCGATTGCGGGAAGAAGATGGGCAGCAGGATGAACTTCTGATACAGCGAACGTCCCTTCCACTCATAGCGCGCAAATGCCAGAGCCCCGAAGAAGGCGATGATGACGGCAATCGCCGTCACGCATAGTGCAATGCTGATCGACGTTCCGAGCAGCTGGCGGATCTCGATCGACGTGAAGGTCTTCTGCCACCAGTCAAGCGCCCATTTGGTGATCGGAAACTGGAAGTAGCGGCTGGCGGTGAACGAGGCCAGGGTGATGCACACCGTCGGCAGATAGATGAAAACTATGACCGTCAGCGTCCATGCCGTGATGAGGGCGTGCCGGAAGCGGGTCCCTGGCGTGTTCATGGCCTATCTCCGCCCCAGGAAACTATCTAGATCGAAGCGCCGCAGCGCGAGCAGCACCAGAAAACCCACGACCAGCATCAGCAGGACCGACAGCGCCGCACCCAGCGGCCAGTTCTGCGCATAGGTGAAGGCAATCTCGATATCGTGAGTTATCGGTATGACCTGTTGTCCGCCCATTACTTTCGCTTCGGCAATCGCACCCACTGCAAGCACGAAGGTCAGCAGGAATCCGATTACGATGCCGGGCATCGATAGCGGCAGCTCGACCTCGGTGAACACCTGCCAGCGCGAGGCGCCAAGATCGAAGGCTGCATCGCGCGTTTCCGCCGGCACCATGCTGATACCGAGCGACATTGGAAACAGCATGAAGGGCAGATAAACATAGACCATGCCGAAGATGATGGCGGGCAGCGAAAACAGCATGCTCTCGAGTTGCAATCCGAATAGTGACTTGAGGCTGCCCAGCAATACGCCATTCTTGATGAAGAATAGAACCCAGCCGTAGAGGCGGATGTTCTCCGAAACGAAAAGCGGGATGGTGAACAGCAATGTAACCAGCATCGACCAGCGGCCGAACACCCGCACCAATCCATAGGCCACGGGATAGCAGATAATGGCCAGCAGGATCACAGTGAGAAAAGCCAGTCCCAGCGACCACAGGAATGAAATGTAGTTGGTGCCATCAAAAATTATCCGATAGTTCTC
>JBKJQD010000073.1:0-6924 GCA_046594125.1 Aestuariivirga sp. | reverse complement strand
CGAGCAGGGCTTCCTCATCGCCGTGCTCGGCGTCTTTGCGTCGGTCACGGCGGCCTTCGAGACCGAGTTCGGCTTCACTTTTCTGCCGCAAGCAGACATCACCCGCCACGGCCCCATCTCGACCAAACCGCTCTATTGCGCAAATGCCGTGAGCGTCCTGCACCGCACCGAAATCCCCCACGCGGCGGCTGATTATTTCCACATGAACGACATCTACGGCGAAGTCATGTGGCAGGCGGCAATTGGCAAGATACGGGAGTTGACGGGCGTCTAATTCCCCGAATGGTGCGTCGTCGAGATATACTCCTCGTCTTCCTGCCCGCTGCGTTCGAATTTCAGGAAATCCCAGTAACCGCAGCGGCCTTCGCCGGGGAAGATGCGGCAGGTGGAGGGGCGGGCTTCGTAGATGCCGCAGCGCCGTTCCGTGGTGTCGAAGAACTGGCAGATCTTGCCGAAGTGCTCGTCCTTCTGGCGGCGCATGACGCGTTTGTAGCCATGGGCGGATTTGAAATACTTCTTCTCGGCCTGCTTCAGCGTCAAATCAAAATGCTTGGCGATACGCTCGGCGTCGCGGTCCTTCACTTCGATGACTGGATAGGAACAGCAATAACCGGGGCATTTCAGGCAGTCATATTTCTTGGCGGGCATGGCAAGCGAATCCGTTCTTGATTCGCCTGACGCTAGGCAGTCGCGGGCCTGGCCGCAACGGCTGGGTTGCGTCCAGCCTTGATGGCGGCGAATTTCCTGTTGGTATCCGCCATTTCGGCCATGATCCAGTCGCGGAAGGCACGCGCCGGGACGGTTTCCTTCGAACCCTTGGCGCGGACGATCCAATAGGTGCCATGGTCCTTCAGGTCGAAATTGAAGGGCCGCACCAGCCAGCCCTCGATGATCGAGTCGGTGCAGAGAATCTGGTCACCCAGGGCAAAGCCCTGACCTGCTTCAGCGGCCTCGATGGCGAGATGATTCTGGAAAATGGTGCCGCGCCAATCCTCAATGCCGCTGACACCTGCCGCCGCCAGCCAGTCGGCCCACCACTGCTTGCGCGATTCATGCAGCAGATTGTAATCGGCGAGACCTTGCGGTGTCAGACCGGTGACACCTTCGAGCAGGGCAGGGGCCGCCACCGGAAAGATCACCACATCTGTGAGTTTCACCGCTTCGACATCGTCCCAGCCGCCAGTACCATAACGCAGGCCGAGATCGGCCTCGCCGGAGCGGAAATCGGCCAGCTTGTTGGTGGGATCAATATTGAGTTCGATGTCGGGGTGGAGATCGTTGAAGCGCCCAAGCCGCGGCACCAGCCAGCGCGAGGCAAACGCCGGCTCGATTGAAACCTTGACCTGGCGCACGTCACCTACTGCGGCAGCCTCGCGGGTGGCCTCGGCCATGGCATCGAACAGCGGCGTCAGGCGCAAGCCGAAACGGCGGCCGGCATCGGTCAAATCCACGCCCCTTCCGGTGCGCAGGAAAAGCCCGGTGCCCAGCCATTCCTCCAGATCGCGGATGTGGCGGCTGATGGCGGCATGGGTGACGAACAGCTCGCCCGCCGCGTCGGTGAAACTTTCATGACGGGCGGCGGCTTCGAAGGCCTTGAGCGCGTTGAGGGAGGGCAGGCGGCGGGCCAATTTACAACCTTGTGAGTTTTTGTTACGTCCAGCGTAGTTTAATGCCGTTTGTGTTGCAAGAGCGAAGAGATCATATTGGCTTCAACACCAGGACGACCAAAGGAGATTTCAAATGAACTGGATTTTTGACACGTATTCAAATGTTTACACGGCCGCCATGATGCAGGCGCATCCTGACAAGCAAATTGCTGCAACTGCGAAGGAGCGGCCCTATGTCAAGCGTTCTTCCATCTTCGGGATCTTCGGACGCCGTTAAACGCATCAAATTCCAGCGGCTCCGCCTTATGTGGCCGGGGCCGCTGCCACAACGTCAACCTCCACCAAGAGCCGCGGGTCGGCCAGACCTGAAACGATGAGAAGTGTGGCTGCGGGCTTGTGGCCTTTCAGCATGCGGTCGCGGGTTTCGCGGTACAGGCTGATATAGGCCCGGTCAGTGATATAGACGTGGGCATCGACAATGTTGCGATGGTCCATTCCCGCCGCCGCCAGAACAGCTAGGGCGTTTTCCCAAGCCAACTGGTGCTGCCGGGCAGCATCCTCAGGGATTTCGCCGCCAATGGTGGCCCCTACCTGACCCGAAACATGAATGATCCGGCTGCCGGGCGCCACTTCAATGCCTTGCGCGTAATTTGAAAATGGCCGTGGGGCATTCGGTGTGTCGATGGCTTTCAGCATGGCGATCTCCGGATGAAGCGGGGCGATCCGCTGCGGACCGCCCCATCATCACGCAGGCTATCAGGGAATGTTGGCCATGAACATGTCATTCACGTTGGTGCCGACGGCCTTGCCGAACAGCGCCTTGACGGTGCCGCCGGCATTGACCAGTCCTTGATAGTCACCAAGGAAGTGGCCGCGCGCCACCGGCGCATCCAGAATGTTGAAGGACGTGTCAGTGAGGCGGACTTCATTGCCCCAGCCGCCGGCTGTGCGGCAGTTGGCTCCTAAGAAGATGTTGCAGGAGATGGCCCACATGTCGACCGACTCCTTGCCGTTGTTGGTATCATTGCGGAAGTCGTAATGGGTGACGAACACCTGGTGACCGGCACCGACTTCCACGGATGGAATGAAGGCCTGGTTGCGCAGCTTGTTGGTGCTGTTGGGGGTCTTGTTGATGAGAACAGGGGCCGACCACGACACGCCGTTGTTGGTCGACATGGAGAAAGCGACGCGGTCGATATTCTGGGCCTGACCATCCTGCCACACAAGATAGAGGTTGCCCTTGCCTGCGCCGTCATTGCGGTCGATGGCGAGGTCGAACAGGATGTTGCCGTCACGCACCGACTCCTTGGCATCGGGCGTGACCGTGCCGTTGGTGGTGACCGATGTCTTGACCGCCAGTTGCACCGGGCCGAATGTTGCTCCGTGGTCGGACGATTTCACGTAGCTGATGCTGGTCTGGCCGTTGTGCAGGATGACCGTGAAGAAATCGAGCACGTCGCCATTGTTGAGCACCGCGACCTGGCTCGAGATGGTCTGGGCATTGGTTCCAGGATTGTAGAGTTCCTTTGCCGCTTCCCAGGTGAGGCCGCCATCAATGGTGCGGGCGAAATAGGCCGGACCGATGTAGGAGCGGAAATTTTCGTTGGTGCCGCCGCGATTGACGGCTTCCTTGTGACGGGCCCTGGCATTGGCGGCACCATCGCCGCCATTGGCCTTGTGGCCATTGGCTTTGCCGTCGGCCGGGAGCAGATTGTCGACCAGCCGGTCCCAAACAGCATAGGCGTAGCGCCCGTCGTTCGGATCGGCGGTGACGGCGTTCTTGTCGTTGAAAACCTGGCCATTGGTGTCGTTGATCAGGAATTGCGGCGCGCCCCAGCTGGCACCACCGTCGGTGGACCGGCTCATCATCATGGCGTTGTCGCCGCCAGCCCCCGAAGGCTCGTCGTTCATGAACACCAGCGACATGAACAGGGCCACGCCGTCCTTGGTGATCGCCACCCACGGATCGGAGGCGCGGTCATAATTGCCGTCCGAGCACTTCGTAAGTCCAGGAACGACAACGGGAGTCCAACTGGCCCCACCATTCGTCGAATAGCCCGACATCAGGCTCCGTGATCCGCCGTTCGACCAGCGATCCTGCTGCCAGCCGGCGATGAGGTTGCTGGAATTGGCCGGGTTCACTTCGATCCACGGCTCGACTTCGGCCTCGGGATAATTGGTGCCGGGCTGGCCTGCAACATTGTCAGCGGTGCAGCCTGAGAATGGACTTGGTCCGGTGACCTGAACGAGGGGCCCTGCGCCTGCGGCACCGGCCGTCAAGACAAGGGCCGCGCAACCAAGAAGTGCGGTGGTGACAGGCTTGAATAAATGAATGGGTCTGGACATCGAAAATCTCCCTTTGGGACGCGCCTCGCCTGATGACGCTTGGTTGTGTTGCCGCAAGGAGAGTGAAACACTTTTGGGGTGCCGTGAGCAAGGCCAAGTTAATTTATGGTTGAAATGGAACATAGATAGAACGTATACTATGTGGATAAGGCGTCATTGGCGGCTGTATCGCGGCGGGTGATTGACTAGGGTGCGCGCAAAGCTAAGGAGTTTGGACATGGCTGGATCGGTGAACAAGGTAATTCTGGTGGGCAATCTCGGCAAGGATCCGGAAGTGCGCCACACCCAGGACGGCAAGGCGATCGTCAACCTGAATATCGCCACGTCCGAATCCTGGCGCGACAAGAATTCCGGCGAGCGCAAGGAAAAGACCGAGTGGCACCGCGTGGTGATCTTCAGCGAGGGTCTCGCCAAGATCGCCGCGCAGTATCTCAAGAAGGCCTCAACGGTTTACATCGAGGGCCAGTTGCAGACCCGCAAATGGACCGACAAGGACGGCGTCGAGAAATATTCGACCGAAGTGGTGCTTCAGGGTTTCAACAGCACGCTCACCATGCTGGGCGGCAGGCCGGGAGGCGACAGCGGCCAGGCCTTCGCTGGCGGCGGCGACGAGTTCGGCCAGTCAAGCCCCATGGAGCGCCCGCGCGCTTCAACCGGCACCAAACCGCAGAGCTTCAGCCGAGACCTTGACGACGAGGTGCCGTTTTAGTTCAAATTGTTCGGCCCACGGCGACATGGCGCTGACCGCGTTTGGTGAATCGGTTCGCCATTTGCGTGTGGTGGAGTATGGTATCAGGTAGACAGTTTGCCTGAGGGGACCCATGTTCAAGCTCATCGCCTGTGTAGTTGCCACCATCGGCTTGTGCGGGGGCGCCGCGCCGGCGCAAGCCGACGTCACCATGTCAGCCCAGGAAATCCTGCGGCTGTTTCCGGGCACCTTCCAGGCGCTGGTCAAGGGCAAGTACGAGGTCACCGTCATCATCAAACGCGATGGTGCCATCGTTGGTCAAGTCTCGGGCATTGAGGACCATGGCCGCTGGACGGTGCGGGGAACCGAATTGTGCATCGTTATGCCAGCCATGACCAGGGGCCGCGTCGAGTGTTCCGCGGTGGTCGCCGACAATGGCTGGTACCGCGGCCGCAGCGTTGCTTTCCGCAAGCTTTAGGCAGCGCTTTTCCTTAGAAAAACCAACGCTTTTCATTGTACCGGCGGGCCTCCCGACCTAAGGTGGGAGGCCTTCCGAATCGCGCGCTTCGCGGTTCCGGTCCGGATGGCCCGACACAGGGTTTTCTGAAGGTTTTCCGTGGCCGATAACGACGACAAGAAAGGTGGGCCTCCGCCCGCCAATCCCTCCGAAATTACCCCCATCTCCATCGAAGAGGAGATGAAGAAAAGCTACCTCGATTACGCCATGAGCGTCATCGTGAGCCGGGCTTTGCCCGATGTCCGCGACGGCTTGAAGCCCGTACACCGCCGCATCCTGTTCTCGATGAACGAGAATGGCTACGAGTGGAACAAGCCCTATCGCAAATCGGCGCGCATCGTCGGCGACGTCATGGGCAAGTATCATCCCCATGGCGACCAGTCGATCTATGACGCGCTGGTGCGTATGGCCCAGGAATTTTCCCTCCGGCTGCCGCTGATCGACGGTCAGGGAAATTTCGGCTCGGTCGATGGCGATCCCCCCGCCGCCATGCGTTACACCGAGTCGCGCATGGCCAAGGTCACCCAGGCGCTGCTCGACGACATCGACAAGGACACCGTCGAATTCAAGGAAAACTATGATGGCTCCGAAAGCGAGCCGACAGTTCTTCCGGCGCGCTTTCCCAATCTGCTGGTCAATGGTGCGGGCGGCATCGCGGTGGGCATGGCCACCAACATGGCGCCGCACAATCTCGGCGAGGTCATCGACGCCTGCCTCGCCACCATCGACAATCCGGCGATTTCCATTGAAGAATTGATCGACACTATTCCCGGCCCGGATTTCCCGACCGGCGCCATGATCCTCGGCCGCATGGGCATCAAGCAGGCCTTCCATACGGGCCGCGGTTCCATCGTCATGCGCGCCAGGGTTCACACCGAAGAGCTGCGCAAGGACCGTGAAGCCCTGATCGTCACCGAGATTCCCTATCAGGTGAACAAGGCCCACATGATCGAGCGCATGGCAGAGCTGGTGCGCGAGAAGAAGCTCGAGGGCATTTCCGACATTCGTGACGAATCCTCGCGCGAAGGCATGCGCGTGGTGATCGAGATCAAGCGCGACGCGATGGCCGACATCGTGCTGAACCAGCTTTACCGCTTCACGGCACTGCAATCGACGTTTGGCATCAACAACGTCTGCCTGACCGGCGGGCGGCCTGAAATGATGAACCTGAAGGACTTGCTCCAGGCCTTCATCGCCTTCCGTGAGGAGGTGGTGACGAGGCGTACCAAGTTCCTGCTGACCAAGGCCCGCGACCGCGCCCATATCCTGGTGGGTCTGGCCATTGCCGTTGCCAATATCGACGAAGTGATCGCTTTGATCCGGCGCTCGAAGGATGCCGCCGAGGCGCGTGAAGCCTTGATGGGCCGTGACTGGCCAGCCAAAGACATGGAGCCGCTGATTGCCCTGATCGCTGATCCGCGCCACCGCCTCAACGACGACGGTTCCTACCGCTTGTCGGACGAGCAGGCCCGCGCCATTCTCGACCTGCGCCTGCAAAGGCTGACAGCCCTTGGCCGCGACGAGATTGCCGAGGAACTGGAAAAGCTCGCCAAGGAGATATCCGACTATCTCGACATCCTGCGCTCGCGGCTCAGGGTCATGACCATCATCAAGGATGAACTCATTGCCATCCGTGACGAATTCGCCACGCCGCGCCGCACCGAGATTGTCGAGAACGATGGCGAAGTCGAAGACGAGGACCTGATCCAGCGCGAGGACATGGTGGTAACGGTAAGTCACGCCGGCTACGTCAAGCGCGTGCCGCT
>JBKJQD010000326.1:0-2565 GCA_046594125.1 Aestuariivirga sp. | reverse complement strand
CGTCAAATCCTTTTGGTCAGAAGTCAGAGTTTCGGGTAGCGGACCGGCAGTCCGGGAACTGCCATGGGAGCGGTGTGCACCGACCAGCCGCAGAGGCTGGCGATGATGAGCGTCTTCATGTCCGGTCCGCCAAATGCAATGTTGGTTGGTGCCACCAGCATGAGCTGCTCCCAGTCGTCATACAGTGTGATGAGCTGGTCACCGGCCGTGAAACGATAGATGATATTAGGATTATAAAGGCTAATGTAGAGATCGCCCTTTTCGTCGAAGGCGACGCCATCGGGCACTTGCCGGGGTAGCTTGACGATTACCTTGCGCTCTCCGGCACTGCCATCGGCATTGATTGCGACGCGGGAGATCAGCGGAGGACAGGACTCCACCACATAGAGGGCGCGTCCGTCGGCGCTCAGGCACATGCCGTTGGTGAAGCCGTTCGCATGGCGGTCCCAGATTTCCGCGGCACCGCCCGGAGCGATCTTCCAGATGAAGCCGTCGCGCCCGCCCCATGTGCCGGAATCCGAAACATAGAGATTGCCGTGACCGTCGAACACCGGGTAGTTTGGCACGCGCATCTTCTGCCTTGCATTTCCATTTGCATAGACCGAGATCTTGCCGTCCGGCGTAATGCGATGCACGCAGGTTGAACGGTCGTCGCAGGCATAGGTGTTGCCATCGGCATCATGCGCCAGTCCGAGGAGAAAGCCGCCCGCGACGCGCGCCACTTCCTCCAGCTTGCCGCCGCTCAGTGCGAAGCGGTAGAGTTGGCCCGCCTCGCCGCCGGCATAGGCATGGCCATCCGGCCCCCACGCCACCGCTTCCGGGTGGTCGAAGGCATGCCCCACATTGCTGAGGACAAGGCTGTTGCTTTCTCCGGACATCCTGATGTTCCTTCCGTGCGGACTCGCATGCGACCGGTGGCACTTGCTCCTTGACCGCCCTTGCCGCCGAACTATAGTGTCGTCCACTCATGCAGATCAATGTCCGCCATTTCGGAAACTTATGGAACATGCAGCATGGGACTGCTGAAGGATAAAGTCTGCCTCGTCAGCGGCGCCGGTCAGGGGCTTGGCCGCGCCGTCTCGCTTGAAATGGCGGCCGAGGGCGCCATCGTCGTGCTGCTCGAGCGCAATGCCGGGACCGCGAATTCCGTCGCTGCCGAAATCACCGGCAGCAGCGGCAAGGCTTATACCTATGTACTCGACATCACCGACTATGGCCGCTATGGCGAAGTTGTCGCCGATGTCGTGACGAAGCTGGGCCGCATCGACGTTTTGGTCAACAACGCCGCCATAAATCCGCCAACCCATACCATTCTTGACGATACGCTGGAGGACTGGCGGCGCAGCATCGCCATCAATCTCGAAGCGGTTTACATGGGGAGCAAACTGGTGGCGCCCCATATGGTCAAGCAGGGCGGCGGCCGCATCATCCATATTGCCTCGATCCAGGGCTTCGCGTCGAGCGGTGAAACCGGGTCCTACAACGCGGCCAAGGGCGCCATCATCGCCTACACGAAATCCATGGCCGTCGAGTTGGGCCGCTACAACATTCTCGTCAACGCGGTGGCGCCCGGCTTCATGGTGACACCCATGTCGGTGGTTAACGGTGTCGATGAAACGGCGACGCCGGACTTCATCGAATGGTATGTCACCCGCCGCAAGATTCCACTGGGCCGCAGCGGCTTGCCGGAAGATGTTTCGGGCACCGTGGTGTTCCTGGCTTCAAACTACTGCCGTTACATGACCGGGCAGCTTCTGGTGGTGGACGGCGGCCTGATGAGTACGTTCTGATGACGGCAACGGGTTCGATTCACGGATAACAACAGAAACGAAGGGAAGGCTGGAATAACCATGGACAATTCAAATAAGTTGAATATTTCGCGCCGTGACTTGCTGAGAACCTCGGCGGTGTTTGGCGCCGGCTCGGCGCTGGGGCAGATGTTGCCGCGCGGCGCCCATGCCGAGGGCGCGACGCTCGACATGTGGTGGTGGGGTGAGCAGGAGCTGCCCGGCCTGCAAAAATTCGTCGACGACTCGGTTGCCAACTACACCGCGGCGACGGTGAAGCCGATGCTGCAGGACACCGCCGTGGTCATCTCGCAGTTCCAGACGGCGGCGGCGGCGGGCAAGGCGCCCGACATCCAGTATTTGTGGAACGGCATCTACCACATGGAGAGCGTCTGGCTCGGCTATGTGCAGGCGCTGAACGGCCTCGTGAAAGATGACGTGATCAAGGCCTCGGGGCCAACACTGCTCAGCCATTTCGGCGGCAACATCTATCGCCTTGGCTGGTATCCCCTGCCGATGATCTGGGTCTACAACAAGGATCTCTACGACAAGGCGGGCCTCAACGCCGATGTGCCGCCGAAGACATGGGATGAACTGCTGGCGGCCTGTGACAAGTTGAAATCCAAGGGCATCGCGCCGTTGGGCGGCGGTATCCAGGACGGCTATTGGGGCGAATGGTTCTTCGGCCATGCAATCGGCCAAAATGCCGACAACGCCGGTGAAATAATCCAGCTATTCACCGGCGAGCGTGATTTCAACGACCCCAAGTACCACGAGC
>JBKJQD010000077.1:0-3207 GCA_046594125.1 Aestuariivirga sp. | reverse complement strand
GAGGTCGAAGGAAAAATCCCACGCCTTGTCGTCGGTCTCCATGATGGTACCGGCGTGGACAAAGCCCGAGCAATTGATCAGGATGTCCGGCACGCCGACGCGTTTGGCCGCCGCATCAACCTGATCCTGCTTCAGGACGTCGAGTACGAAGGTTTCGATGCCAGATTGCTCGGCGGGCAGCGTCTTCAGCAGGTCTTCGCGGATGTCGGTGGCCCACACCTTGGCACCTTCTTGGGCCATGGCGATGGCCGAGGCGCGGCCGATCCCCTGGCCCGCCGAAGTCACGATTGCCGTCTTGCCTGCGAGCCTTCCGCCCATGGACTTCTCTCCCCGATCCTGTTCAAACTGTGAGGACTGACTAGCGCCAACACGACGAGCCTGTCCATGACCAATGACGACCTGTGCTACCTTTCCGCAACCGTGGCCCTCAAATTATTCAAGGCGCGAAAGCTCAGCCCGCGCGAGCTGATGGCTGCCCTCGTCAAGCGGGCGGAAAAGGTGAACCCCGCCGTCAACTGTTTCGCCGACCGCTATTTCGACGAAGCTCTGGACCAGGCGAAGGCCTCGGAAGCCCGCTACATGAAACGCGGCGCCAGGCTTGCCCCCCTTGACGGCATCGCGCTGGCCGTGAAGGACGCCCAGCGCCTGGCAGGCAAGCGCACCACCCACGGTTCGCTGATCTTCAAGGATTCGCGCGACGATCATTCCGACCCGATGATCGAGCGTTTGCAGAAGGCCGGCGCCATCGTATTCGCCCGCACCACCACGCCGGAGTTCTGCCTGTCGGGCGTCACCCGCTCGCGCATCTGGGGCAACACGCTCAATCCATGGAACCGCGAATGGGGACCGGGCGGCTCATCGGGCGGATCAGGTGCGGCACTGGCGGCGGGCCTCACCACACTGGCCACCGGTACCGACATCGGCGGCTCGATCCGCATTCCGGCGTCCGCCTGCGGCACCGTCGGCTTCAAGCCGCCCCATGGCCGCAACCCCGATGGCCCGCCGTCGAACTTCGACCGCTTCAATCATTGCGGACCGATGACCCGCAGCGTCGCCGATGCCGCCCTGATGCAGAACATCACCTCTGGCCCCCATGCGCTCGACCATGATTCAATCCGCGCCCGCATCAAGCTGCCGCTCGCCGCAGCATCGATCAAGGGCATGAAGATCGCCTTCTCCATCGACTTTGGTTACGTCGAGGTTGAGGCCGTTGTCCGGCAAAACACCTTGCGGGCCATGGAGGTGTTCCGCAGCCTCGGCGCCCGTGTCGAGGAGGTCGACCTCGGCTGGACAGCAGATGTCGATCACGACGCGATGCACTGGTACAACATGATGAACTTTGGCCGCCAAACGATCTGGCATGCCAAGGACAATGCCGCCCTGATGACCGATTATGCCCTGAAGTTCGCCGAGGCCGCATCGCGCAATTCAACGCTCGACGACGTCCACAAGCCGTGGGCCAGAACCCATCAGATGTATCAGACGCTGGGGCCGGTACTGGCCAGCCACGATGTTTTCATCTGTCCCACCAACAACGCCCCCGCCGTCCGGGCCGGTCACGATCCCTGGGATCCGAACTTCACGGTGAACGGCAAGAAGGCCGACGCTGAATATGGCTGGGTGATGACTCACCCCTTCAACATGCTGCACAACTGTCCAGTCCTCGCGGTGCCCTCCGGCCATGCGGGGACGGGCATCCCGACCGGCATCCAGATCGTCGCCCGCACCTGGGACGACGCCCGCGTCTTCAAGGCAGCACTGGCCTTCGAAAAAGAGCTTGGCGGCTGGTACACGGCGAAGGACAAGCGGCCCCTGCTCTAAAGCAGGAAATCCGCAGCCGTCAGGTTGACCAGGCCGTCGAGAACAATCCGCATGTCGGCGGCGCCAGCCGCGCCGGTCCGGAAGCTGATGACGGTCGTGCCGTTGAGTTGAGTGTAACGCACTTCCCCCGCCACCCCGCTGGTAAAACCGGCGGTTCCAATGAAAGCGAAACTTTCGTCGGCCACCGTCGCATCATTGGCATCGATGGCGAAGACTTCGATCCGATCGGACCCTTGCGCAAAATCGGTGATGACATCGCGCAATGCCGCGGGCAGGCCACTGTCAGTAATGCTCTCGAAGAAGAAACGGTCGGCGCCGTTGCCACCAGTCAGGATATCAACCCCGGCCTGTCCGACGATGAGATCGTCACCACTGCCCCCGAGGATTATGTCGTTACCATTCTGACCGCGCAAATGATCGGAGCCGGCGAATCCGGAGATCGTGTCGCCGCCTTCCCCGCCCTGGATAAGGTTGGCGCCCCGCGTACCGGAGAGTTGATCGTCGAACTGGCTTCCGATGACGTTCTCAAAACCGGAAATGACATCGTTGCCCGCATCCCCGCCGCTGGCAAGACCGCTTCCCAGAAGGATGGTGACGGCCGATCCGAATCCCCCATAGTCAAGCGTATCCACGCCAGTGCCGCCTGTCATGACATCGCCGCCGCTGCCACCGCGGATTTGGTCGTTACCAGCACCGCCATCTATGTTGTCGTTGCCGTCGCCACCGGAGATGAAGTCGTTGCCATTGCCACCGGTAAGCGTGTCATTGCCTTCGTTGCCGTTGATCTGGTCATTTCCCGAGTTGCCGGATATTCTGTTGGCGGCGACATTGCCGCGCAGATCGTCGTTGCCAAATCCGCCCGCCAGATTCTCAATGCTGAAAAACTGGTCCTTGTCCGCAGCCTGCCCCAGTGCCACTACAAAGCCAAAGCCATCGTTCAGATCGGCGAAAACCGCATCGGCAGAAAATCCGTAAAACGCCGTATCGAAGCCGGAACCGCCGACCAGCAGATCAAGGCCAATCCCGCCGGATAGCTGGTCATTTCCCGTGCTGCCTTGGAGAATGTCGTCGCCGAGGCCGCCAAAAATCAGATCGTCGCCGCCCAAGGCATTGATGGTATTATCCGCGTCGGTACCAAAAATAACGTCGTCGCCGTTGGTTGGTGTGGAAGCCATGGTGTCCTCCTGTTGAATCGGGATACACTCAAGCACGAATGATGTGACAGCAGGCTGAACAGGTTCTTCAGCGAGCATTCAGATTGAACTAGTTTTCTGTCACAAACTTTTGAATCCAATTGTTCCGCGAATCTGATTCATTGTTTGGATGCGTGAACATCGAATTGATATCGTGCCCGGGGCGAAAGACCGCACCAAACTCAAGCGGATT
>JBKJQD010000259.1:0-26899 GCA_046594125.1 Aestuariivirga sp. | reverse complement strand
GGTGGCGGCCCCAACCTACGCCGAACTCTATTCCGGCAATTGGACGCACCCTGCATGTCGTGGGTGCCGGCTTTAACCGGATAGGCACGGACTGAACATCGCCACCACGTGTTCACTTGTGGCGTGGAGCCTGGCATACTCCGCATCATACATGGCATGCTTGAAGGTGAGTGAGGAATTGCCAAGCTTGAAGAGTTGCGTCGTTATGATCAGCAGCTCTCCAGAGCGCACTTCATAGCGGTACTCGATCAATTGCCTGACATCGACGCACCCAATATTGACGCTCTGCATGTCGCCACGCTTTTCCACGTGGTTGAGGAAATGCAGTGTCGCACCGTCAAACAGCGCGCAGTAGAACAGTGTATTCATGTGACCCATGAAATCACAGAACCATGGATAGACAACACCGCAAAATGTTTCCATTACGCGCTCCCGATCAGGATGTCCCAGGTGCTAGAAGGCCACACGGTCCCCGCCCTTCAGCTTCAGCCGCGCCCGGGCCTCGGCGGGCGTTGCGACTTCAAGTGACAGGTTCTCGAGAATCGAGCGGATTTTCCGTACCTGATCGGCATTGCTCTTGGCCAACTGTCCGCGCCCAAGATAGATACTGTCCTCAAGGCCAACGCGGACATTTCCACCCATCGCGGCACCCATGGCACACAACGTCATCTGATGGCGGCCTGCGGCCAGGATCGACCATTCGCAGTCCTTTCCGAACAGCCGGTCGGCGGTGCGCGTCATATGCATTACACCAACCGTCATAAGTTATGACACTTGTGCCCAATCACGGGTAGTAAGAGAGGCGATGCGGTCTGGGGTTTCCATGAGATCGTTCCAAGCCTGGCAGCAGGCTTTGACGATGGCGTCGTATGTTTCGTAGATGCGGATGGCGTGTTTATTCTGGCGCAGATACTCCCAGACATTTTCGGCTGGGTTCACTTCGGGAGCGAAGGGCGGCTGGGTTATGAGGGTGAGATTGGCTGTCGTGACGAGAGCCTTGTTTGAATGCCACCCGGCGCCATCGAGGACGATGATGCCGTGGGCGCCGGGGGTGATGCGGGCGGCGATCACGGCAAGATGCTGGTTCATCGCTTCGGTGCCGGCGTAGGGCATGACGATGGCGGCGCCAGTGGCGCGGGCCGGGCAGACGGCGCCGAAGAGATAGGCCCACTCGTAGCCGGTGTCGCGTGGCTTGCGCGGGCGTGAGCCTTTGCGGGCCCAGATACGGGTGAGCGTGCCTTTCTGGCCGACCCGGGCTTCATCCCCCGCCTTCGCGAGGGCAGGCTCTGGAACCAGACTTCGAGCGGCTTGCCTCCAGCTTCGGGCGGCAGGGCCGCTGTCACCACCGCGGCAAAGTTTTTTTAAAAGCCTCTTGGGCGGCTTCATCGGCATCTGGATGCTGCGGGCGCACGCTGAGCCGCGCAAAACGGCGCTGTCCGGGAATGCGTCCGATCGAGCGCTCCGAAAGCGTCACGCCGAATCGCTCTTGCGCAACTGCCTTGAGATCTGCGCAGCGCCAGCGCACCACCTTGCCGGCGGCGATGCCGGGGCCTTCGTTCACCAGCTGGTCAAGCGCCTTCAGGTGTTCTCCCGAAAGGCGCGGCCTGCGCCCCGGCTTCGGGCGGTCTTTCAAACCATCAAGGCCCTCGGCATCGTAGCGGATCACCCAGTCCCTGAGAGTCTGGCGCTGCGCCCCGGCAGCCCGCGCCGCCGCCACCCGCGAACCACCCTCAAGAACCAGAGCAATCGCCAAAATCCGCCGCGCCTGATCCGCGTCATCCGAAAGCCGCGCCCGGCGCCGCAGTTCCGCCACCGCCAAATCCAACCGTGTCACCGCTATCGTCATGGCCAATCTCCAAAGCGAATCAACTGCTTCAGAGAATCACTCCCGCCAACCAAACGGAAATCACAAACGAGTCACTTCATTCGACGATTGGTATGAGGTCTTCGGGATGGGGACCAATTCCTCCAAGCACACCAAAAATTGTCTCAATCAGCAGAGGTGGCTCGAGCAATTTGCGGTCGACGAAATGCGCCAGTGTATAGAGGTGGCCAACATCGTAGCACTCGCATTCGAATTTGGTACCGTGCCCGTGGCCAAGTTCACGAATGAACCGTTCAATCTGCGCGAAGGCGTTGGAGACGATGTTGTCACGAGTGCGCTCGACATAGGGCTGCTCCCAGTCGTATTTCCAGTTGTCGATGTTATCGGCCACATTGAAAATGCCGAAATTCATCGAACCCATGTTGAGTGAGCAGAGTTCCGGGCTGGCGCGGAGAGGTGCGGCCAGCCGGTCTTCGATGCTCATGCCCAGAGAGCCTCCGGTGGTGATGTTCACCACCGCATCACAGCTCTGCTTGATGCGCGGCAGGAATTGCATGAACATTTCGGGGCTGGCCGTTGGGCGGCTATCCTTGGGGTCGCGGGCGTGCAGGTGGATGATCGATGCGCCTGCTTCCGCCGCGGCGATCAATTCCCGCGCGATTTCTTCTGGCGTGATTGGCAGATAGGGTGTCATCGTTGGTGTGTGCACCGACCCGGTAACGGCGCAGGTTATGATAACTTTGCGGGGGCCTTTTGGCTGAGCGGAAGGAGGAGTGTTGGTCATGCAGTTTCTCCCAGTGTGGCACCGCCGCCGCGCCGCGGTGCCCTGGCATCGCCTGGCCATTCGTTGACACGCGTGGACCGATTCTATAACATCACAAACTTTGTGATCACAATTGCCATATTGCCACCCGGCCGTGGCGGCGGCTTTCAGATGGATTGGAGAATGAAATGAATGCGAGCGGGCTCAGCCATGGCAACCTGAAGGGGCGCAACATCGATCTGGCTTCGGCGGTGCGGACCGCCGAGGAACTTTACGTAAAGCGCAATCCGAAAAGCGCGGCGATGGCGGCGCGTGCTGGCGGACACATGCCGGGCGGAAACACCCGCACGACATTACACTACTCGCCTTTCTCGCTGTACTTCGAAAGCGGAAGCAAGAGCCGGGTAACCGATGCGGATGGCAACTCCTACGCCGATTTCGTCAATGAGTTCACGGCGGGCATTTACGGTCATTCCAATCCTGTCATCGCCGAGACAATCACTTCGACCTTGACCAGGGGAATCAATTTGGGCGGCAGCACCGTCCACGAGGTCAATTTGGCGGCCGAGGTGCAGCGCCGGTTTCCGGCCATGGAACTCTTGCGGTTTTGCAACTCCGGAACTGAAGCAAACCTGCTGGCGCTCGCAGCTGCCCGGGCGTTTACGGGCAAACCCGCGGTACTGGTTTTCGAGGGCGCCTACCATGGTTCGCTCCTCTATTTCGGAGGAACAGGCTCGCCGCTCAACATGAAATTCGACTGGATCACGTCGCCCTACAACGATCTCGATCTTGCCCGCGTCGCAATCGCAGCCAACGCGGGGCGCCTCTGCGCGGTGATCGTCGAACCCATGCAGGGCGGTGCTGGCGCCGTCGCCTCAGAACCGGGATTTGTTGCCGGCCTTCGTCAGGCTTGCGATGAACACAAGGTCTTGCTGGTCCTTGATGAGGTCATGACATCACGTCTTGGATTTGGTGGGATGCAAGGTCAACTTGGCGTGAAACCCGACCTGACCACACTTGGCAAATATGTCGGCGGGGGGCTCTCCTCAGGTGTGTTCGGCGGCCGCGGTGACATCATGGCGAAATTCGATCCGGCACAGCCCGGCGCCTATCCGCATGGGGGCACATTCAACAACAACGTGCTGGCCATGGCGGCGGGCTTCGCCGGACTGACAAAGGTGTTGACCAAAGAACGCCTCACGGCAATGAACCAGCTTGGCACCAGCCTTCAGGTAAAGCTCAAAGCCATTGTCGCGCGCCATGAGCTTCCAGTCCAGATCACCGGGACCGGATCAATATTCGGCGTTCACTTCGGCCATCACCCGGTCCGAAGCGTTGCCGATCAGTCGCGCAATGAAAAAGGCCGCGAGGCTCAGGTCGCCGATCTCAAGAAGCTGTTCCATCTGGACATGATCGCAGACTCTATCTTCTTGGCCCGCCGCGTCATGGGCGACCTGTCAATTGAAACGACGGAGAGCGAGGTTTCGGATTTGTGTGGCGCGTTCGATGGATTTCTTTCGTCCCACACCGAAATCATTCGCGACGCCATGGCATAACCGTTCCGCCGGCCGTGGCAGTAACTCCCGGCAAGAAGCCTTGTATGTTGCAGTTTGAATTTGAGTCGCCGGTCCTGACTGGCGGGAAAGTGACAGAATGATCAGAAAGACCAATCTCCGCGAGGTTCCAAAGCCCGTCAAGCCGCTCCGCTCCGGCGATCCCGGCGCCCTTGATGTTCCAAAACTGCAGCGTAACACGCTGAACGAGGAGGTTTACGAACAACTCAAGCTGGCCTTGATGGCCGGCCAGATCGCACCCGGTTCGAGCATGACAATCCGCAGCCTGTCGGCGTCATTTGGAATCAGCCCGATGCCAGTCCGTGAAGCCCTGCGCCACCTGGTGGCCGAACATGTACTCGAACTTCTGCCCAACCGCAGCGTTACTTTGCCGGTGATCACTGTCGGCCGCTTCCATGAAATTACCCGCATCCGGACCTCGCTTGAGGGACTGGCGGCGGAGGAAGCAACGCCAATGATCGATGCCGGCGGCATTCGCCGAATGGCTCAAATCAATGAAGAGATGGAGAGTTCGGACGCCATGCAGCGGCCGGATTTTCTCGCGGCCAACCGGGAGTTTCACTTTCTCCTTTACCAGACATCAGGGATGCCGACGCTGGTCAAGGTCATCGAGTCGCTGTGGCTTCAGATCGGGCCGCTGCTGACCTCGCTCCGCGGCGAATACAAGCCCGGCATCCAGCGCCATCATCGCGTGCTCCTCGAAGCATTGCGCAAACGTGACGCAAGGAAGGCGCGCGAAGCGGTTGAAAACGATATCAAGGATGCGGCAAAAGTGATTGCCATGAGCCTCAACGAATAGGTGCCGTCAATTTTCATGAGGCGGGCGGCGGATTTCGGCATCTGACGATTGGTGGGTGAGATGAAATTTCTTGTGATCACAAGATAGGTGATGTTACATTAACCAGACTGCGGTAGCGATCCGCCGCTTGAATTGGCAGAGAATTGCAATGTGCGCCAAAAAGCCAAATGAGGACCGCATCGAGGGCTTCGATCCCGTTCTTCTGGCGGTGCTGGCCAATCGCTTTGAGTCGATCATCAAGGAAATGACCAACACGGTGATGCGGGCCAGCCGCTCGAGCGTCATCAAGAATGCCCGCGACATGTCTTGCGGAATTCTCAACTACGATCACCGGCTTGTGTCGGTCGAAGAAGCTCTCCCCATTCATGTGACGGCGCTGGAACTCACGGCCAGGCCGATCACCGAGTTGTTTTCCTACATCAAGGACTATGCGAAGACGATCTATGAAGAAGGCTTGCATTTACCCTGTGTGCGCATCCAGGAAAACGGCAAGGACAAGGCCGATCTGATCCGCATGGGGATGCAGAAGATTCGCGTCAGCAACATCTGGTATGGAGATTATCGTGCCCAGGTCGGCGCCTGCCGTACAGGCGAGCGGCGGCCTATTCGATTTTAATCGAAGAGCGGCGGATTGCGCAAGACAGCATAGGGGCTGGACGGTGAAATGGCGCGCCAGCCGTTACCGGTTCCTACCGTTCTCTCACGGGACCGATGACGGTCTATTTTTTGGGCGATGGCGGTACCTTCCCGGCAAAGGGCGTGCTGGGCGGCAATAGTGGTGCCACTTGCGGTACATGGAAGCGCACACGCCGCGGGACCCTCGAACGGCAACCCGACTTCGATCATGCGGTCGCCGACGAGAAGGAAGCGGTGCACTTCCGTTCCTGTGCGGGCGGCGGCTATGGCGATCCGCGGAAGCGCGACCCGGCGCGCGTACTCGCCGATGTCAACGCTGGCTGGCTCAGCGTGGCGGCGGCGCGCAGTGTTTATGGTGCGGCTGTCAACCAGGCGCCAGACGGCGTTGATTATGTTCTTGGCCGTGCGCCGGCGGGAAAACGCAAGATAACCAGGAGGACGTCATGAAGAAGCGAATTTCGAAGATCGTTACCGCGGCACTCGCAAGGTCCACCGGCCTGGCGCTTGCCGTTATCTCCGCCAACGCTGAGGATGTGCTCATCAACAGCGCGGCGATTGCGCAAAGTGGCAGCATCGCTCCCTACGATGAGGGCCCGGCGCAAGCGATGGAAGTCGCCACAGACGAGTTGAACGCCAAGCGAGGTCTGCTTGGCCAGTAGCTGAAAATCATATATTCCGATACCAAATCCGATATCGCCTATGGCGCAACGGCGGCACAGGACGTCATCGACAAGGGCGCCAAGATGGTTGTCGTCACTTGCGACTATGATTACGGCAGTGCGGCGGCCTCGTTTGCCGATCAGGCCGGGCTCATCGCATTCTGCACTTGCGCCGGTGATCTCAAGTTTGGCCCGGCGGGCATTGGCCTCAACGCCTTCACCATGGCGACAGGCGCGCCCGGCCAGGCCGTCGCCATGGCGGAGTGGGCGTCGAAAGTGAAGGGAAGGAAGAACGCCTATGTCCTGATGGACACAACTATCGCCTTCGATGCAACCTGGGCGGATTTCTTCAAGCGGCGCTGGGCTGAACTTGCTGGCGCCGGTGGGCTTGCCGGTGAAGACACTTTCGGCGGCGAAGACCCGCAGATCGCCAGCCAGATTACGCGCATCAAGGCGCTGCCGGCTAAGCCCGATTTCATCGTGCTCTGCTCCTTCCCGCCGGGTGGAGTCAGCGCGCTTGGCCAGTTACGGGCCGCAGGCATCACCGGCTACAGCGTGATTGAAGCCTGGTCGCGCGCTGTGGAACGCGCCGGCAAACTCGATACCGATGCGGTGCGCGGTGAATTGCAGAAATTGAAGGACGAGCCGCTTCTGGCTGGGCCAACCATCATTACCTAAGACGTGCATATCAACATGCGGCGCGACCACTTGCTCATGTCGGCCGAAAACGGAAAGCAAGGCAACATCGTGCAAGTCGTACGTGCCGAAGCGATGCCCAAGTAATTTGACACCATCGCAAAAAACAACGTGACGGTATCACGTAAAACTGGCGAGGGCATGGGCGCTTCAAGTCTCGAAGTGTCGAATGTCCTCGTCAACTTTCAAGTCTTGCGGGCGATCAACGATGTCAGCCTTGAACTGAAGCCTGGCGAAGTTCTGGGGCTCATCGGGCCAAATGGCGGGGAAGCAACGTCACGACCGGCTATCAAAGGGCTGACAAGGGAACGGTGCGCCTCGATGGAACAGACCTTGCCGCAAAGCAGCCGTTCGAACGCAGCCGACCCAGCGTGGTGCGAACCTTCCAAAGCGTTTTACCGTTTTCCGGTTTGACTGTTCTCGAAAATGTCGAGGCCAGTGCCATGGAGCGGGGCCTCAGCCGCCGTGCTGCCGGCTCCACGCCATGGAAGTTTTGCAGTCAAAGAGACTTGAAGGCCAAGCCACACGCCGCGTCGAGACCCTGCCCTTTGGCGAAGATCGCCGCGTCGGCATCGCTCGCGCCATCGCCATGGGTCCGCGCTATCTTTTGATGGACGAACCAGGTGCAGGCTTGAACGATGCCGAGTGTGAAGAGCTCGAACTTGCCATCGCCAGGATCAAGACCGAGCTTCACTGCGGTGTCATGCTCATCGAGCACCGCATGTTGCTGATTTTTGGCGTCTCGGACCGCATCCATATCTTGCAGAACGGCACGACAATAGCCACCGGCAGTCCAGCCGATATTCAGGCCGACAGCAAGGTACGGCATGCCCATCTTGGCGACGAGACAATCTGATTCATGCTGACGATCAAAAACCTCCACGTCAGTTATGGGTCTATCACGGCACTGCAAGGCATTTTACTGACCGTACCGGAAGGCCAGATCGTCGCCGTACGAGCCGTCGCTGGGATTGGCGCCATTGGTCGTGCGTCAGGTCTATGAAACGATTTTCAACCTCAAGTCGCGCAATCTCGCGGTGCTGATCGTCGAGCAGAACGTCAACCGGGCATTGGCTGCCGCCGACTACTCTCATGTGATGAATTCCGGCCGAATCCTCCTTTCCGGCGGGCCGTCGAATCTCTATGGAATCGCCGAGTTCGACACTGCCTGTTTTGGCGCCGGCGCCAGATTGAAGGCCACGTGAACGCGCTGCAGATCGCAATCGACGCGATAAGCCTCGGCGCCATCTACGCACTGGCGGCACTAGGGATCGGACTCATTGTCTCAATCATGCGATTGATCAATTTTGCCCATGGCGAACTGATCATGGCGGGCGGGTTCTGCCTCTATAGCCTGGCCGGCCAGCCGCTTCTGCTGATGGCCGTGGCGGCCATGCTGGTTTGCGCCGTTGCAGCACTTGGCGTGGAGCAACTGGCCTTCCGGCCACTGCGCAAGGCCAAGCCCGGCACGCTGCTGATTTCGTTCTTCGCCGTGCCTTACTTACTACGGCATGTCGCGTTGATGATGTTCGGCTCACGGCCTGTTGGCATGGACTTCATGGGTCTCCGCGTTCCGAAATTGCAGATTGCCGCGGTGATTATCACCGCCGTGCTTCTGACGGCGCTGGCGCTGTTCTTCAAGTACTCGCGTATGAGTGTGCAGATGCGGTCGTCGGCGGAGAATTTCACCATGGCGCGTTTGGTGGGCGTCAGGGCCAACCGGGTGATCGCCATGGCTTTCGCAATGTCGGGGTTGCTTGCCAGCTTCGTGTCAATGTACCAGGTGGCGCAAACTGGTAACGTGTCGTACAAAATGGGTGTCAGCATACTACTGGTGGCTTTTGTCGCGCCGGTCGTCGGCGGGCTTGGTTCGCTGGTGGGCGCGGCAATCGGCGGGCTTCTGGTGGGTGTGCTTTCAGTTGTCCTGCAGAGTCTTCTCCCGATTGACTTGCGGCTCTACCGTGATGCCTTCGTCTTCCTGGCATTCATTGCCTTCCTTGTCTGGCGGCCGCAGGGACTGATGACAAGACGAGCTGATATGGAGCGGGTATGACTTTGGGCAATGCGCTTGATGCCCAAGAACGGCGGGCTTGAACCACACCGGTACTCATATTTCTCATCCTCCTGATGATGACAGCGCTCGCGTCATTCGCGGCACCGGCTTTCCAGCGCACGGTTACGGAAATGCTGGTGATGCTGACCGTGGTGTTAGGCCTCCATATCTTCGTTGGAAATTCCGGGATTTTCTCGTTTGGCCATGCCGGCTTCATGTCGGCTGGCCCCCATGTCTCGGCGATCCTTACGATATCGCCAGCCAAGAAGGCCGCAACGCTTTCACTCACGCCTGTTCTCACCGGACTGCAGTTGCCGGGACCCGCCGCCATGGCGGTAGCCGTTGCCGTTACCGGCCTTCTGGCTTTTGTCCTTTTTCTGCCGCTGGTGCGCCTGCGGGGCATTGCCTTTCCCATGGCAACCTTCGCGCTGCTTGTCATCGAGCATGTGATTGCGATGAACTGGACCAGAGTCACCGGTGGCCGCCAGGCCGTGATCGGCCTGCCCCGCTACACCAATCTTTGGACCTCGCTTATCGTCGTGGGCCGCGCCCTGGTGGTTGCGACCTGGTACAGCCAGTTGCGAAATGGGCTGGCACTGCGTTGTTCGCGCGAAAATGAAGTGGCGGCGGCCGCTACCGGAATCGACATTGGCCGCGAACGCCTCACCGCTTTCGTGATTAGCGCCATGGTTTGCGCGGCTGGTGGCGTTCTGTTTGCGCATTTCGTCGGCACCATGACGGCTGGCATATTCTATCTCGAGATGACCTTTGTAACGCTCGCCATGATGGTGGTGGGCGGAATGCGTGGCCTGACCGGCGCTTGCATTGGCGTGGTACTGGTCTCGGCGTTTTCGGAACTCTTCCGCAGCCTTGAACGTGGCGTGGACCTGGCAGGATTTACCTTGAAAGCCGCCGCCGGCTTGCAAGAGATCGTTCTGTCGATCGTGCTGCTGGCCATCCTCATTACAAGACCAAACGGACTGGCCGGAGATTGGGAGCTGACCATCTCCACGCTTCAACGGCGAAATCGCAAGGAATCCCGAGATGTTTTACGGCTGTATCGATATTGGCGGCACGTTCAGTGATCTTGTAGTCCACAGTCCCGACAGCGATGTGCAGTTGTTCAAGGCGCCAACCACGCCCGGCGAATTCGAGAAGAGCTTCATGAATGTCATCGCCATTGCAGCGCAAGCCCATCAACTGAGTACCGAGGAATTCCTGGCGCAGACTGAAATGATGGTCCATGGCACGACGGTTTCCACCAATGCGCTGGTTGAAGGCAAGTTGGCGCCTGTCGGCCTGATTTGCACGGTGGGCCACCCCGATGTGCTGACGCTGCGCGAATCGCCGCCCAAGCGCGCCTTTGAAACCAAGATCGATTTTCCGCCGCCCTATGTGCCGCGCAGCCGCACTTGCGAGGTTCGTGGCCGCATCGACGCGATGGGAAATGAACTTGTGAAACTTAGCGAGCGGGATGTCTGGGCGGCGGCGCGGCGTCTCCGCAAATGTGATGTCAAGGCCGTCGCTGTTGCACTGTTGTGGTTGATCGTCAATCCCGGCTATGAGCTGCCTATCCTGGCGATTCTCGAAGAGGAATTTCCCGGCATACCGGTTACGTTGAGCCATGAGATCAACCCCCGTTCCCCGCGAGTACCGGCGCGCCATCGCGGCCTGCATCAATGCCTCACTGTTTCCAATCGTCAGCGAATACGTTGGCAAACTGGCAGCGGCGCTTAAGGCGAAGGGGTTCAAGAAGGGCCTTCTTATAGCCAATTGCGTTGGCGGCATGATGCCGCCCAAGGAAATCATAGGCCGGCCGATCTACAGTGTGATGTCGGGTCCCACCCTGGCGCCGATTGCGGGGCTGCGTCTGACACCCGCCGAGAACATCATCGTCGTCGAAATGGGGGAGCGACATTCGACGTGTCCGCTATTCGTTCGCGGCAGCTGGTGGTGACGCCTGAGGCCCGCTTCGGCTTCGAGATGCTGGGCATCCCGAAGATCGATGTCCGCTCGGTGGGAGCGGGAGGCGGTTCGCTGGCCTGGGTCGATGCGGGCGGATTATTGCGCGTGGGTCCGCAAAGTGCCGGGGCAAGGCCCGGTCCGGCCTGCTATGGCTTGGGCGGAACCGAGGCCACCGTCACCGATGCCAATGTCGTGCTCGGCATCATCGATCCCGATTATTATCTTGGAGCAAAGATAAAACTCGACCGCGGCAAGGCTGACGCGGCCGTGGCCAAAATCGCCGCCAAGCTCCGCCTGCCGCTGCACGATGCGGCATATGCCATCTACACCATGTGCAATCACAACATGATTGCGGCCATCGAGGACATTACGGTGAAGAAAGGCATTGATCCGCGGGAGTCCTATGTGGTCAGCGGCGGCGGCGCCACCGGATGCCACATCGGCGAGATGTCCAAGCTTCTCGGCATAGGCCACTTCATGATACCGCGTTTCGCCGCAGGTCTCAGTGCCTATGGCGGGCTGATCTCCGACGTCCGCTGGGAGGAAAAGGGAACACTGCACACGACTGACCGGGATTTTGACCGCCGCAAGGTCAACGCGCTGCTGAAGAGGCTGATCGCTGGCGGCCATGCGTTCCGGAAGCGCGCCGACGTGCCAGTCAGACAGCGCCGCTTCGAATTTTCCTTCCAGGCGCGCTATCTTTATCAGTCATGCGACATTGATATGCCCTTCACCATGGCCGATGGCAAATTTCCGAAGCGGATACCGCCCGTCTTGCTTCGGCATTCCATGCCATGCACGAGCGCATTTATACGATCAAGGATGAGGCCGATATCGTCAAATTCATCACCTGGAAAGTCCTGGCAATCGGCGGCACAGGGGGTGGAATTCGCGAAGGAAGGGCACTCCCCTCCAGACGCAGGAGCCCGCCGTCAAGTCGCGCCGCAATGTCTATCTGGGACGCGGCAACCAGCGTGAGTTGCCTGTCTACCGCGGTGCCAACTTTGGAACGTCAGCCCGCGTGGAAGGACCGGCGCTGATCGAACTCGAGATTACAACCATTCTGCTGCTTGATGGCCAAGTGGCGGTGACGGATGCGCGTGGCAATTTTCTGGTCGACTCGGCGGTTGTGGGCTCCGCCTGAGAGGAATGGCGCTTACCCTCCCACTTGACAGTGCCTCTGCCTGGATACAAAATTTCATATTACAAAGCGACAACCAAGATGAGACTTGGTCATGACGTTGTGCAGTTCGCTTACCCGGCGCCGAGCGCTGGCCGGATCGGCTGTTCTGGCTTGTTTGTTTTTTGCAGGAGCCGCCTTCGCCGATACACTCGATGACATCAAGGCGTCCGGAGTACTTACTGTCGGCAACGGTGTTGTCGGCAGCAAGCCGTGAATTTGGAAGGATGACTGCGGCAACTACACCGGCATGGAGTCGGAAATGATGAACTATGTCGCCAACAAGATTGGTGCCAAGAAGCTCGAAGTGGTGCCGGCTGCGTGGGAGACACTCATTCCGGGCCTGACGTCAAAGCGCTGGGACGTGATCTTCTCAGGGACGACAGTGACCGAGGAGCGCCGCCAAGGGGGCCGGCATTGAATTCTCGCGGCCCTACTACTTCGAGAGTGACCGGCTGGTTGTGAAATAAGACTCGCCAGCCCAGAAGCCGAAAGACCTTGCTGGAAAAACCATCGGCGTGCTGATTGGGACGGTCGAGGAAATCCAGGCCAAACAACTCGTTGCCAAGGGCATCGGCGGCAATCGCTGGCGGGCGGGTGGCACGCGGCATCGTCGGAATTTATGTCAGCGTTTGCCGTGGCGTGCCGCTGATCGTCATTCTGCTGTTTATCTACGTCACACTCCCCGAGATCGGCATCAGGCTTCCGGCATTTGCGGCAGGCGTTATCGGCCTCAGCATCAACCTCGGGGCCTATCTGAGCGAAGTATTACGGACGGCAATTCTGGCCGTCGACGCGGGGCAAATTCAGGCGGGACAGGCTTTGGGATTCACCCGTCTGCAGATCTATCGAAAGATCATTTTGCCCCAAGCGGCTATTATCGCCGTGCCCACAGTCGGCGGCCATTTCATTTCGCTGCTGAAGGATTGCGCGCTGGTATCCGTCATATCCGTCGAGGAATCGCTGCTTCAGGGCAATTACATCATCTCCGCAACCTCCCGGAGCATGGAGACCTATCGCCTGGTCGGAATCATTTATTATCTGATGAGCGTCGCCGCCGCCAAAATGATCGTCACACTGGAACGGAAACTTCGCCCGGCCTACCTAAATTTACATTGACGGAATTGGCGGGCGCCGCGGGAGAGCGGCGCCCTGCTGTTACTGCGGAGTTCAGCCCTTGATGACGCCCGACTGCTTGGCGGCATGGGTGGCGAGGTAATCCATCAGCGGCGGCGACAGGCAGTCATAGGGTTGCAGGCCAACCTTCTTCAGCCTGGCGCGGATGGCCGGCATCTGGGTGGGATCGGTGCCGGTCTCGATGACCGAGGACACGAAAGCCGCGAATTCCGGAGGCGACCAGCCTTTTTCCTTCGAGAGTTCGGTGTGCACGAAGTCGAGGCCATAAAAGCCATGCTTGGTGTTTTCGACGCGGCCAAACATATGGGTTCCGCATCCGGTGCAGGCGTGGCGCTGGATGGTAGCGCTGGCATCGACGACTTTCAGCTTGCCGCCATTGGCGGTGACACTGACATTATCGCGGCCGGTGACGGCGACTACGGAAAAGACAGCGCCCGCGGGCTTCCAGCATTTGCTGCAACCGCAGGCGTGGTTGTGGGCTGTCTGCCCCTTGATCGTCACGGTCACGGGATCGGTGGCGCATTTGCAGACGAGTGTGCCGCCGGCGAAATTCTTTTTCGCGGCGCCGAACACACCCCTGTTAATCATCGGATGAAGCGCAATCGGCTTCACCTTGGCTTTTGCTTTCGCAGGTTTCTTCGTGGCCTTCTTCACTGCTTTCGCCATCTGGCGTCCTCCAGGTTTTTTGATTTGGTTGCAATGCACGTTCAGAAATCCGTGAGGCATTGGCAAAGGGACATCACGGGCAAGCCTTAGTAACCGCGGGAAGAAAGCCACGTCTCCAGATGATTTGCAACCCTCCAAGTCATATCAGGAGCCGGAATTCGTCCGCTTTCTCCGGCCGGCGGGGCGGCAAGCCATTTTCGCGACACGGGGCTTCACGAGTCTGCCGCCCGCTGCTACCAACTGAACGATGACAACATTGACACTCAGCCCGGATGAATGGAGCGCCGTCCTGCTGAGCGTGAAGGTCGCGGCCGTGGCCATGGTGGCGAGCCTGCCAATTGCAATCGCTTTCGCCCTGCTGCTGGCCCGCCGCGAGTTCTGGGGAAAGTCCCTGCTCAACGGCCTGGTGCATCTGCCGCTGGTGCTGCCACCGGTCGTCACCGGTTACCTGCTGCTGCTGACCTTCGGCAGACGCGGGCTGGCGGGCGCCTTTCTCGCCGACCATTTCGGCATCGTCTTCTCGTTCCGCTGGACCGGAGCGGCGCTGGCCTGCGCCGTCATGGGGTTCCCGCTCATGGTGCGGGCCATCCGGCTGTCAATCGAAGCGGTGGACCGCAAGCTCGAAGCGGCGGCGGCCACGCTCGGGGCCAGTGCGTTGTGGGTGTTTCTCACCATCACCCTGCCCTTGATGCTGCCCGGCATCGTCGCCGGAATGATCCTCAGCTTCGCCAAGGCCATGGGTGAATTTGGTGCTACCATCACTTTCGTGTCCAACATCCCCGGCGAGACGCAAACCTTGCCCTCGGCCATCTACAGCTTCACGCAGGTGCCGGGCGGTGACGCCGGAGCCTTGCGGCTGACGGCGATATCGGTCGTCATCTCGCTCGGCGCCCTGATCGCCTCGGAGATTCTGGCGCGGCGCATCAGCCGCCGGATCAACCCCGCATGAGCATTGCCGTCAGCATCCGCCATCGCATCGGCAGCTTCGATCTTGACGTTGCCTTCGAGAGCCATGGGCGGTTGACGGCGATTTTCGGCGCCTCGGGTTCGGGCAAGACGTCGGTCATCAACGTCATGGCCGGGCTGGTCCAGCCGCTATCGGCCAAGATTGTCGTTGACGGCGAGGTCCTCACCGATACGGCACAAGCCATCGCCATCCCGGTTCACCGGCGCCGCATCGGTTATGTGTTTCAGGATGCGCGGCTATTTCCGCATCTGAGCGTCGAACAAAATCTCCATTACGGACGCTGGTTCGCGCCGCCACGCGAACGCTATGCCGACAAGGAACAGGTCCTGTCGCTGCTTGGACTTTCAGCGCTTCTGCCGCGCAAGCCGAACCAGCTTTCCGGGGGCGAGCAGCAGCGGGTTGCCATCGGCAGGGCGCTTTTGGCATCGCCGCGCCTTCTGCTGATGGATGAACCGATGGCGGCACTCGACCAGCCGCGCAAGGCGGAAATCCTGCCTTACATCGAGAGACTGCGCGACGAGATGCAAATTCCCATTGTTTATGTCAGCCACTCGGTGGCCGAGGTGACGCGTCTGGCCGATGACATCATGGTCATCGGCGGCGGGCGGACGCTGGCTTTTGGCGCCACGGCGGAGATCGCCCGGCGCCTCGACCTGCTGCCGCCGGAGGAGCGAGACGAAGGCGGCGTCATTCTCGACATGGCGGTGGTATCCCATGACGCGGTCTTCGACATGACGCTGCTGCGGGCCGAGGCTGGCGAAGCCCATGTCACGGGCTTTGCCGGTGCCGCCGGTACACGGGCGCGTATCCGTATCAAGGCCCGTGATGTGATGATCGCCACGGAGCGGCCCAATAAACTCAGTGCACTGAACATTTTCGCAGGTGTTGTCACCGAAGTCAGTGGCACAGATCGGGCTTCGGTGAACGTCACCATCGATTGCCATGGCGCCGTCATCCTGTCGCGCATTACGCGGCAATCCTGTGCGGCTTTGGGCCTTGTGCCGGGCAAGCCGGTCTTCGCCGTGGTCAAGGCGGTGACGCTGGCGAGCTCGGCATTGGCACCGCGGCTGTGATGCCAAGCTTGCCGAGCCAGCGCAGCAGCCTGGCGCGGTTGACGCCAACATCGCTCGTGCCAATTTTCGAACGCGAATAGAGCAGGATCGTCGAGCGGCCACCGGGCAATGCGGCGAGGCGGACATCTATGGTATCGGGGAAATGCATCACGGCGCTGCGCTGGACGTAGCGCGAGGACAGGCCCGCGTCATCGCCTGCGACGCGCGTGACGCGGGTTTCCGAGGCAATCACCTTGTCAAAGGCGGAGCGCAGCGCCGTAACGGGTACGGCAAAGATGGGTGCCTCCACGTCGCTGACGGCTTGGCAGAGCGATGGTGTGCAGACCAGTGCATCATTTGGTGTCACGCGCCGGATGAGCGTTTCAAAATCCGCAGGGCCGAGGTCAGCTGGTCCGATGATTTCCCAGATACTGTCGCGCCCCAAAATGAGAAAAAAAGCAGCGGCGAGCAACAGGACGAGGGCCCGCAGCTTCGACGTGCGGCTTGCCAAGATCAATCCGCCACCATGGCGAGCGCGGCTTTCCGGTCTCCCGGTTTCAATTGCAGGAAAAGCGTCCGGGCCTTCTTGATGTCGCGCGCCGTACCGCTTTCGGAGGCGGCCTGCAAGGCGGCAACGGCTGGATGAGCGGCACCGCAGATGAAGGTCAAGGCCTTGGCCAGACGGCCCATCGCGGCGGGATTGATCGTTGCTTCATCCATGTCCGTTCATCCTTCAGTGTCGTCACCCGACAATAGCTTCGGCTTCGATCTCGACATCATAGCGGCCAATCAATGCCGAAACCTCAAGCAATGTGTTGGCCGGCCGCACATGGCCCAAGACCCGGCCATGGACGCACGACACCTCTTCCCAACGGCTCTGGTCGCGGAGATAGACGCGGGTCCGCACCACGTCCTCCATGGTACCGCCAAGCGCCTCGATGCTGGCCCTGATCTTGTCGAGAATATAGACGGCCTGGCTTCCGGCATATCCCGGCGCCACGATCTCACCCGTCCCATGGGTCGCCGTCGTGCCGCTCACCAGAATGCGGTCGCCGATGCGCATGGCGCGGCTATAGCCGGCGAGTGATTCCCAGACGCTGCCGGTATCGAGACGGAGCCTCCCCGGCTTGCCCGGCACCTCCTGGGCCTGAAACACTTTCGGAAAGGCCGCGAGGTGATGGCTGAGATCGCCCGAGGCCGTGAGGAACGGAGCCTTCCGGTATTCGTCACCGCAATCGCCAGGAATGCGCGTGGTGAACGACAGGGCCTCGTCAAGTATGGCGTGATCTTCGGCATCAAGTACAAAGGAAAATATTCTGGCATTGTCGGCGCGGTGCTGGCGCTCGCCAAGTCTGGCACCGACAATGACGGCGGCCACGGCTTTCTGCTCCAGCACCCAGCGCGTGGCGACATTGCCCATCGACACTTTGTGTTTGCCGGCTATCAATGCCAGCGCGTCGAGAATTTTCTGCAACACCGGCCAGCCGCCGATCTGTTCGACGAAGCGCAAATACTTCATCGTGCTCCAGTCGCTCACTTCGGACCCTGAAGGCTGCGGCTTGCCGTGCCACTTCTCGGTGAGAAGGCCGCCTGCGAGAGTACCGTAGGCGAGGAGCCGGATGCCGGATGCGGTACAGAAGGCGCTCAATTCACCGGCCGCGCGGCGGTCAAGCAGCGAGAGGCACACTTGGTTCGAAGCCAGCGGAATGCCGTGATGATGCAGGAGCCTGAGATGATCGGTGTCGAAATTGGTGGTGCCGAGATGGCCGATGACACCTTCGGCCCTGAGTGCCGCCAATTCTTTCATGGCATCGATCCAGCCCGGATGCTGAAACATCCACCAGTGCAACTGCATGAGATCAATCTTGTCCGTCCGCAGCCGCGTCTGGGCGCGCGTCACGGCGGTCCGCACCACGTCACGCGTCATCGCGCCCGGCACCGGGCACCATTTGGTGAAGATGGCGGGCCGCGATGCGGCGACTTTGCCTGAGCGGTGCAAGGCATGGAAGCGCCCGGCGATATCCTCGGCACTGCCATAGTGATCGGCCATGTCGAAACTGTCGAAACCCGCTTCGGCATAGGCCTTCATGTCAAGCGCCAGCGCGTCGAGGTCAAGCTGGCGGCCATCCTTCTCCATGTCGGCAATCTGCCACAGGCCGGTGACAAGACGGCTGATCTCCAGGCCGGGGGCCAGTTCGATACGTTCAGGATTCAAAGACATGATACGACCTTTCGATGCGAAGACGCCGCCCGGAGGCGGCGTCCGTTTTGTGCAATGCCGTCCTTGATCAGTTGCCGAGCTTGGCCTTGATGGCGTCGACATCGGCGGTGGTCATCTCGCCGACGGTGGTCACCTCGCCCTTCTGGATGCGCCACAGGCGGAATGGCCCGGTGATGTCGCCGTACTGGTCGAAGGAGACGGGTCCGATCACGCCTTCATACTTGATCGGCTTGCCGTCCTTGATGAGTTTCAGCGCCTTGGCGAACTCGTCCTTGCCGGCGTGAATGACTTCACCCTTGGGGTCGAGCACCTTGTTGATGGCGTCCTTGATGGCAGCCGACTCGGCTTTCCCGGCCTGTGCTACGGCGAGGCCGACGATGGCGCCCGCGTCATAGGAGCGGTCGGCTGCCGGGTTGGCGGGATCGAGGCCGGAGAATTCCTTGTAGTTCTTCATGAAGTAATCAGTCGATGGTGTCGGGTTGGTGCCCGACGACGTGCCATAGGCATCGTCAAGATATTTTGCTCCGACGTTCTTGATGAAGTCGGCGCTGTTCATGCCATCGTTCAGCAGAAACTTCGGCGTGCCGCCTTGCGAAATCCACTGGCGGGCGATGGTGGCGCCGTCGACCGGATAGCTGATGAGATAAAGTCCATCGGGCGTACCATTCATCGCGGCGGTCACTTCCGCCTGATAGCTCGGCTGCTTCTCGTTGTATGGCGTCACCGAAACAATCTCGCCGCCCAGCGCCTTGTAGGCCTTGGAAAACTCATTGACCATGTTCACGCCGAAATCATTGTTGACGTGAATGACGGCGAGTTTCTTGAAACCCTGGTCAAGGGCATATTTCGCTGCGGCAACACCCTGCAGCGCGTCAGAGGTGATGGTGCGGAAGAACATGCCGTTGGTCTTGCCGTCACGGCCAAGCGCGGTCAGCGTGGGCGACGACGAGGCGGGCGACACCTGCACGACCTTGGCCGGTCCCGTCACCGAGGTCAGGATGGGGATCGACACCGAGGAAATGATGCCGCCGATGATGACCGGCACTTTCTTGACCTGCACAAGCTGGGTCGCGGCATCCACCGCGATGTTGCCCTGACTTTGCGAGTCACGCGTGTCGGTGACAAGCTTGCAGCCATCGATAACGCCGCCAGCATCGTTGATGTCGCGGAAGGCCATCTCGACCGACTTTGCGCCAGCCTGGCCATATTCGCCAGCCGGCCCCGTCAGTTCCATGACCAGGCCGATCGTCACGTCGCAATCGGCGGCTTGCGCCATGCCCGATGCCGCCATCAGGGCCGCAACCGCGGTCATGGCCAGTGTGAAACGCTTCATGTTCAACTCCCTCAACTTCACGCTATCCCTGTCCCTATCCGGCATCCTGCATCCAGGTTTCGTGCAGGTACCGCCAGACGACACCGTTGGGCGCCTCCCGATCCGC
Organism: Aestuariivirga sp.; assembly: GCA_046594125.1. Lineage (GTDB taxonomy): Bacteria > Pseudomonadota > Alphaproteobacteria > Rhizobiales > Aestuariivirgaceae > Aestuariivirga. Next base: position 7,267 of record JBKJQD010000259.1, on the reverse strand, counting down.
GATAAGCAGCGCGGACGACAGACGCCTTGTCACCCTGCCATCACGATACTGTTGCTCGACGTATTGGAGCAAGGCCTTATCCGCGCCTTGCCAAACCACGCGCGGCGATTGGATGGTTATCGCAAAATCCGGGGCGGCCTTGGCGGCGGACAGCAGGGCCAGCGTCTGAAGACGGTCAAGAGCCTTTCCGGCGGGCGTCACCATTTCAAATTCCGCTGCGAAAGCCGCGGCGCAGCGCGAGATGTCCCGCGACCGTCCGGTGAAGAGTTCTACGAAGTGACGGTGGAGGTCTTCCACCTCGCGGATCGCCGCCTGCGCCAGCGCCGTCATGCCTGCTCCTTGTTGAGATTGTATTTCATGATCGAGCCATGGCGGCCGCTGCGGTCGCGCTCAAGTGCAAAGGTATCGCCTTCGGGGCCTTGGCGTTGCGCCAGGACCGCGGCAATTTCCGCGTGGTCGGCAGCGGTGAGCTTCACCCGCATGATCGCCAGGTTGGACGCGAGGTGGCTGCGGTCGCGGGCGCCGACGATCACCGCACCGACCTGAGGACGGTCAAGTATGGCCCGGCTGGCAATCGTGGCGATGTCGGTGCCATGTCGGCTGGCAATGGCGCGCAGCACGCGCAGCAGACGCTGGAACAGTTCCCAGCCGCCGAAGTCATCGATGATGAGTTTGTATTTGGTGAGCGAACGGTTTTCGAAAGGCGGCTTTGGCTCGGCGTGTCCCAGCCAGCGGTCGCCGAGAAACCCGCCCGCCACGGACCCATAACACAAGAGGTACACGGCGTGCTGGCGGCATAGGTCGATCAGGCCATGCCCGGGCCGCGCATCCAGCAGCGAATACTGCACCTGCATGCTGGCCAAAGGAATTCCGGCCAGGAGCAATTGCTCCGTATGCGGAGTATCGAAATTAGTGCCGCCGATCAGGCCAATCTTGCCCTCCTGCTGCAAGTCGCGGAGCCACATGGCCGTTTCGGCACAGCCGGGAATAGCGTAGTCCCACCAGTGAAACTGCACAAGGTCGAGGCGCTCCATGCGCAGGCGGCGCAGCGACTGATCGATGACAGCGCGCACGTGGCTTTTGGTGATGACCGGCAGGATATCAAGGTCGGGCACGAACTTGGTATGCACCTTGACAAGCGACAGGTCCGCCGCCCCATGACTTGCGGCGTAAGAGGCGCGGAATTCGCCAATCAGGTCTTCGACGCCGGTATAAATATCGGCGCAATCGAAGGTGAAAATACCTGCCGCGCAGAAGGCCGCGAGATCGGCCAGAGCGGTGGCGCGGTCGATGGCGCCGTGACCTCCCGCCAGCTGCCAGCCGCCGCGGATGACACGCGAGATGCTGTAACCGGGGCGCAGCTCGAAGGTTTCGGTGGCGCTCAAGACGAGGCATCCAGAGGGAGCGGAACGGCGGTGGCCGCGGCATGACTGAAGCGGCGCTTGCCCAAACGCGTGATACGCAACCTGCTGGGGCAATGGGGGTCGGGACAGGCGATCTCGGCGTCCGTCGCCATCCAGTCATTGGCATCGGTCAGGCGCTGCTTGGCCGCCAGCAGTGGCAGCACCGAGGCCAGCGAATAGATCGATATGCCCTGACCGGCAGGCAAGTGCAGCATCTCGCCGCGCAGTTCGAAATGATCGCCAATCTCCGCCCCGCAGTAGAGCTTCGCACCCTGAGGTGCCACCACTTCAACGCGCAGATCAAACAGTTCGAAACTGTCGTCCGGAGCGGCGGTCATGGGTTTGATTTCCTTATGCGGGGGCTGGTGATGAACGGGCATGAATGATAACAGCAGCGTGTCTGCGAAGGGAAGGGGCATGCTCGAAGTTCGCGCGGTGAGCAAGCGGTTCGGCGGCGCCACGGCGGTGGCGGGCGTCTCGCTTTGCGTTGCGGCAGGCGAGATCGCCGGCCTCATCGGTCCCAATGGTGCGGGCAAGACCACGCTGTTCAACATGATCGCCGGCAGCCTCGTGCCAAGCAGCGGCGAGATTTTTCTGGAAGGCTCCAGGATCACCGGCGAGAAAGCCCATCGCCGCATGGCGCGCGGCATGGGCCGGACGTTCCAGATCGCCCGGCCATTCCCAGAAATGACACTCCTCGACAACCTGCTGACGGCAGCGCAGGGCCAGACCGGTGAGCATGTGTTCGCCAATTGGCTCAGGCTTGGGCGGGTGGCGCGCGAGGAACGGGCCAACACTGAAAAGGCCATGTCGCTGCTCGAGTTTCTTGGCCTCGCAAGGCTTGCCCGCGATCCGGCACGGGTGCTTTCCGGCGGCCAGCGCAAGCTCCTCGAACTGGGTCGGGTGATGATGGCCGATCCGCGCATCATCCTGCTTGATGAGCCAGGCGCCGGTGTCAACCCCGCCCTGCTCGACACCATCATCGGGCGCATTGCCGAGATCAACAAGCGTGGCGTCACCATACTTATCATCGAGCACAACATGGATTTGGTGGCGCGGCTGTGCCGCCATGTTTTCGTGATGTCGGCGGGCGCCATGCTGTTCGAGGGCACACCGGCGGCGGTTCTCGATGAACCAGCCGTCATCGATGCTTATCTCGGCGGCGGCCTGCGATGATGGAGCCGCTGCTGCGCATCGTGTCACTGGCAGCGGGCTACGAGCCGGGCGCGCCCATCGTTCGCGGCGTCTCTCTCGATGTGATGCCGGGCGATATCGTCACCGTGCTTGGTCCCAATGGTGCCGGCAAATCGACACTCATCAAGGCCATCGCCGGGCTGGTTCCGAAATTTGGCGGGCGCGTCACGCTCGATGGATCGGATATCACCAACGTTGCCGCTCACCAGTTGTCGCGGCGCGGCCTCGGCTTCGTGCCGCAAACCGAGAACGTCTTCACGATGATGAGCATTGGCGACAATCTCCGCCTCGCCGCCGATGTACTTACGAAGATTGACCGGCAGCGCCAGATTGATGCGATGTATGCGCTGTTTCCCGACCTCGCCAGACAACGGCACCTGCTGGCCGGGCGCTTGTCCGGCGGCCAGCGGCAGATGCTGGCCATTGCCCGCGCCCTCATCGTCAAGCCACGGCTGCTCATGCTCGACGAAGCTTCAGCAGGGCTTTCGCCGAAGGTGGTGGGCGAAGTCTTTGCCAAATTGCGCGATATCAGGGCGGCGGGCATTACGGTGCTGATGGTGGAACAGAATGCCAGGGCGGCACTCAGCGTCGCCAACCGCGCGGTGATCCTGGTCGAGGGCCGCACCGCGCACGAGGGTTTGGCCGGTGACATTGCCCGCGACCCGGCCATCGGCCGTCTCTATCTCGGATTTCGTCCGTTAACGGGTGCGGCGTGAACCTGCAATTCCTGGCTGACGGCCTGATCATGGGCGCCCTCGTGGCGTTCGGCGCGGTGGGCGTAACCCTTACTTACTCCATTTTGCGCTTTGCCAATTTCGCCCATGGCGAATTCATCGCCTGGGGCACCTATATGGCGCTGACGCTGGCTGGTGCGTTGACCTTCATGCTGGGCGGCGCGAGCGGCACGATCGGCAGCCTGTCTTTCGGCTGGCCGGTGGTTGCCGCGGGATTGCTGGCGGCCGCTCTCACCGGGAGCCTCGCCTTGCTGCTCGACTGGCTGCTGTTTGCACGCCTGCGCCGCCGCGGCAACGCCATCGTCATGGTGATGGCGAGTTTCGGGGCATCGATGGCGCTGCGCAGCCTGCTTGAATTCATCTTCACTTCGGAACCCGGATATTTTTCGCGCGACATCCAGATGGCCCTGCCGCTTGGCCTCGGCATCAGGCTGACGCCCGACCAGATTTTTCTGCTGGCCATGACGGGTGCCGTGGTTGTGGCCGTTGATCGCTTCATGAAACTCAGTGCCATGGGACGGGCGATGCGGGCGGTATCGGAAAATCCGGCGCTGGCGCGCGTCACCGGTGTGGATGTCGAGCGCGTCATCGCCGCCACATGGATGATTGGCGGTGCTTTGGCCTGCGCGGCGGGCGTGATGCTCGGCATTACCGTGCAGATCAGGCCGTTCATGGGTTTTGACCTGCTGCTGCCGCTGTTTGCCGCAGCGATTCTCGGCGGCATTGGCAGCGTCAGCGGCGCGGTGCTCGGGGGATTGATCGTCGGCGTGGCGGAATCTGCGGCGGTGCAGTTCGTGGGGTCGGACTATCGCGCCGCAATCGCCTTTCTCATTCTCATCGCGGTCCTGCTGGTCAGGCCCGCTGGATTGTTTGGAGTGCGCGAATGATCCTCGGCCTCCTCAGTTATGGTTCGTTCTTTCTGGTGACGGCCCTGACCTTTGGCATCATCTGCCTGGGGCTTAATCTGCAGTGGGGGGAAACGGGATTGTTCAATGTCGGCGTTGCCGGCTTTGTGGCGATTGGCGCCTATACGTCAGCCCTTCTCACGACGCCAGACATGGCGGGCAGGCTTGGAGGTTTCGGATTTCCGATCTGGATCGGCTGGCCCGCCGCCATGCTGGCTTCGGGACTGGCGGCGGCGGTGACCGGCGCCATCACGCTCCGTCTGCGCGCCGACTATCTGGCGATCACCACCTTCGGCATCGCCACGGCCATCCAACTGGTGGCCCTCAATGCCGAGACGCTTACCGGCGGCCCCTTCGGCATCGGCTTCATTCCGCGGGCCTTCGCTGGTCTTGAGGACCAGCCGATGCTGTTCAACTTCGCCAATCTCGGGCTGGTGCTGGCGGTTACCGCCGCCGTCTATGTGGCGCTGGAACGCCTGGTGCGCAGTCCGTGGGGCCGCGTGCTGCGGGCCATCCGCGAAGACGAGACGGCGGCCATTTCACTCGGCAAGAACGCCAATCTCTTCCGCCTCCAGGCCTTCGTGCTGGGCAGCGCCGTCATGGGTCTGGCCGGCGCCATCCAGGCGCATTTCATCGGCTTCATCGCGCCCGAAAATTATCTCTCGGCGATCACTTTCCAAGTGTGGGCCATGCTGATCATCGGCGGTTCCGGCAGCAATCGCGGTGCCCTGCTTGGCGCCATCACCGTGTGGGCCCTGTGGACGATGACCGGCGGCGTTCTCGGCATGTTCGTTCCGGCCGAACATCAGGCGCGCGCGGCGGCACTGCAGATCGTCATCATCGGCGTGGTGCTTGCCACAATGCTGGTGTTGCGGCCGCGAGGTCTGATGGGTGTGAACAGGTGAGCCTGCGCCAGCGGAACCGGACAACGCAGCTGCGCACCGCCGCCATTCCTGCCAGTGATCTCACGGTTGAAGAGCGATGGCAGATGTTTGAGCTGTTCCGAGCCTATTAGAACTGATTAACCTATCGGTGATTGAATGGCGTGGAGTATGGCTTCGTTTGCCGTACTATAATGAAACAAACTCCTTCCAGATCGCTGATACATTTCGGCGCACGGTCTGTTCGTCGGACGGCGGGAAGTTCTCCCGGCACTCGAACCAATCCATCATATCGCGCACCAGTTCGCTCTGGCTGACCGGCATATCGTGCATGCGCCAGGCTATGGCGCCGTCGAAGCCATCCCAGTCATGTTTAGGCAGCGCACATGACCCAGCAGGGCTCTTCACCGGGCTCGATCTTCCAAAACACTCGGCGGTCCATGCCGAAAGCTTCGACAAGATCGTTAGCCAGCAGGTCAAGTGCACCCTCGCTCGAATCGAGATCGACCAGGGGAATAAGGCGGCAATCGCGCGCGCCTCGACAGCGACACGGCAACTCGAGCGCGCTGGCGTGTTTCGGAAGAACGCGCGCCAGGTGATCGGCTAGAAGCTGAAACGCGCCCATAAACTCAACCGCCCGCCATTATGCCCAATCGACGGGGAAGCCATATTTGGGCACATGGGCGAAAAACCGGATCGGTAACAACTCCGAGCACTCGACAGCAGTGGCGAGCTACAGAGTTTGAAGAAGCACTTCAAATCCGGCGCAAACCGCACCACCGCCCGAGAAGGAAAGGCCCGCGATCCACTTGGGATCACAGGTCTTTTTTGGTTATGGCAGCTCGAAACCAAAGAGAGTTGACGATAACATGTAATATTTTATGTGTTGCCGAGATGCCCGATCACCAGGCTACGAATCTTAAGTATAGCACAATTTTGTTTTGCTTTGCATACCACAATTTCCATTTGGGACTCATATGGAAAGCGTGGACGATTCTCAATCCGGAACAGCACCAGATGCAATACGGCATCGAAGCCAAGAGTCGAGAAGCGCTGATCCCGGTTCTTTTCAGTTTGCATGATTACTTATCACCCTGAGATTCCGGCAACCAAACGCGTTCGGTCATGGCGCCATGTCGCTGCCCATGCGCCCCAACCCGATCATGCCAAGCTGCATTGTGTTTCTCCCTTTATCGCGTTGACGTTCATTTCGCGGTTCCGGCCGTTTTGCCGGTTGGCGCGCAAAGCCAGAAAGCCAGCGCGGGCATTGCGATCCATTGCAACAGCGGCGCAACGCCAGTACCAAGCGGCGGCACAACCGGCATCAAATCCGAATAGGACCAGCTCACGCGCACAGTGGTGTTGAGCCACTCGCTGAAGACCGTATAGGCCACGCCAAAGGCGACAAAACTCCCAAGAAAGATGGCGCTCTGCCGCCCAGGCATCGGCCAGCGCCAGCCAGTGAAAGCCAGCGCCGCGATTGCGCAGATGAGCGCTATCAAAACGTCGCCGACCGTGCAATGGGCGACGGCGTACGCGATTTCTTGCCAGTTCCCGTCGTTCCACAGTGTGTAGAACGGCAGCTGCCCGATTTCCCAAACCAGATTGAGGCCCCCCAGCGCTGCAAGGAACCGAAAGATGTATCCCAATTTGAGGCGACTCCTCACACCCGTTTGGATGTGTTCCATTTGACATCCTTTGGCTGGCTTTGATTGAGCCAATCCGGATAGTATACGAAGAATAGGGACCATACCACGTTTCGCAGATTTCGATGCAGCTTTGTGCGCAGTGGCGCAGGTTCAACTGTTGAAACCGGACAACGACTTTCCTGCCCAATGGTCCCTGCGCCGCCAGTCAATTTGTTTTTGCGGTTGCGGAACAAATGACGACGTGGCTCGTTGATTGCCATCGGGTGAACATAATCACTGGCTGCCTAAACGCGCCAAATTCGACCGCGAGGACTACTGGCGTCAAATACGCCAGGCAGGTGGATTGCACGCACCCTTCTTAACAGTCTTTCTAAAATGCCAGGGGGAACGGCATCTCATGACAACCAGCACTCTAGAAGTCGGCGGCCTGCTCTCGATCCTCGGCGCCCGTGGCATTGAAAAGCAGCTCGAACGTATCTCCGGTGTTGACCGGGTGTCGGT
>JBKJQD010000181.1:0-4258 GCA_046594125.1 Aestuariivirga sp. | reverse complement strand
ACCGGCTGGCGCAGCAGGAACACCGCGGTGCCAGCCGGTGAAGGACCGCATCTATGTGCTGGAGCTGTCCTCCTTCCAGATCGACCTGATGCCGGGGCTGCATCCAAACATCAGCATACTGACGAATTTGACGCCGGACCATCTTGACCGCCATGGCACCATGGAGAATTACGCCGCCGTGAAAGCGCGCATTTTCGCCGGGCAGGGCAAGGGCGACACGGCGCTCTGCGGCATCGACGACGGCTGGAGCGCGCAGATTGCCGATGGCGTCCGGAACGGCGCCGATGTGCGCCGCGTCTCGGTGGAGCAGGCACTTGGCAATGGCATCTGTGCTGAACATGGCATACTGCGCGACCGCCGCTCGGGGCGCACGGTGGCGGAGATCGATCTTCGCGGCATGGCGTCCCTCCGGGGCCGTCACAACTGGCAGAATGCCTGCATGGCCTATGGTGCCGCGGCGGCGCTTGGCGTTGCACCCGAACGCATTGCCATGGCAATGGCGTCTTTTCCCGGCCTCGCGCACCGCATGCAGGAAGTGGGGCGTGTTGATGGCATCGCCTTCGTCAACGATTCGAAGGCCACCAATGCCGATGCAGCCGAGAAGGCGTTGCAGTCTTTCGAAAATATCTACTGGATCGCCGGCGGTATATCGAAGGCGGGCGGCATCGCGCCGCTGAAGCCGCTGTTCCCGCGTGTGGCCCGGGCCTATCTCATTGGTCAGGCCACGGAGGAATTTGCCGCGACGCTCGGCACCTCGGTGCCGTTCGAGAAATGCAACACGCTGGAACGCGCCGTGGCGGCGGCGTTGCGCGATGCGCAGGCCGACAAGCGCCAGAGTGCCGTCGTGCTGCTGTCGCCGGCCTCAGCCTCCTTCGACCAGTATCCGAATTTCGAAGTGCGCGGTGACGCATTCGTCACGGCCGTGGCCGGGCTTTCCGGCGTGCGGATGACCATCAATGGAGAGACATGATGCTGCTCGGACGTAGCGACCGCGGCCTTCTGGCGCAATGGTGGTTCACCGTCGACCGTGGCTTGATGACAGCGGTCTTGCTGCTCATGGCGGCGGGCGTATTCATCAGCATGGCGGCCAGCCCGCCGGTGGCCGAGCGCATCGGCCTTGATACCTTCCATTTCTTCAAGAGCCAGTTGCTCTTCCTGGTGCCCGCTGTTGTGGTGCTGGTGACACTGTCGTTCTTCACGCCCGCCCAGGCGCGGCGCGCTGGTCTGGCGCTGTTCGTGGTGAGCATCGTGCTCATGGTGGCGGCCCTGTTCTGGGGGCCGGAGATCAAGGGTGCGCATCGCTGGATCAATATCGGACCGCTGAATTTGCAGCCCTCGGAACTGGCCAAGCCCGGCTTCGTCATGGTTGCCGCGTGGTTTCTGGCTGAGCACACCAGGCGCCCGGAAATGCCCGGCCATCTTCTGGCATTTTTGGTTACCGGGCTGTTTGTGGGGCTGCTCGTTCTGCAACCGGATTTCGGGCAGACGGCGCTGATGGTGCTGACCTTCGGCTCCATGCTGCTGATCTATGGCGTATCATGGATCGTGGTAGCGGGGCTTGGCTCGCTGGCGGGGGCTGGTGTGGTGGCGGCTTACGCGCTGGTGCCGCATGTGCGCTCGCGCTTCGACCGTTTCCTTAATCCCGACAAGGGCGATACCTTCCAGGTAGACACCGCCACACAAGCTTTCAAGAACGGCGGCTTCATGGGAACCGGGCCGGGGGCGGGGACCGCCAAGCAGATTCTGCCCGACGCCCATACCGACTTCACCTTCGCGGTGGTCGGCGAGGAGTTCGGCCTCATCGCCTGCCTGCTGCTGATCGCGCTCTTCGCCTTCGTCGTCATGCGCATCCTGCAGAAGGCGAAGACCGAACCCGATCCGTTTCCGGCCCTTGCCATGAGCGGGCTGGCGCTGGTCTTCGGCTTTCAGGCGGTGATCAACATGGGTGTGAACGTCTCGCTGCTGCCCGCCAAGGGCATGACGCTGCCGTTCATTTCCTATGGCGGCTCGTCACTCATCGGCATGGCCCTTGCCATGGGCCTGGTGCTGGCATTGGGGCGGCGCAGGCCTGGCGCGCACATGGCCGTGTCGCCTTTGCAGCCTGCTTACGCGTGAGGCGGCATGGCATCGAAGGGGACGATCGTTCTGGCGGCGGGCGGCACGGGCGGGCATTTGTTCCCGGCCCAGGCGCTGGCCGAGGAACTTAACCGGCGCGGCTACGTCATTCATCTGATGACCGACGAACGGGTGCGCGACTACGGCAAGAGTTTTCCTGCTAACCAAACGCATGTGGTGCCGTCGGCCACGCTGTCGCTGTCCAAGCCATGGCTGTTGCCGTCACGCGGATTGAGGCTCTACAGCGGTTACCGTCAGGCCCGCGCCATCCTCTGCCAAGTGAAGCCCAAGGCGGTTGTCGGGTTTGGCGGCTACCCCTCGTTTCCGCCGATCCTCGCGGCTTCGCATCTGGGTATCGCCTCGTGTGTGCATGACCAGAATGCGGTGATGGGCCGCGCCAACCGGGTGCTGGCCAAATTAGCGGATGCAGTGGCCTCGTCATTCCCGGAATTGCGCGGGCTTCCCGCCGCAGCGGAGCGCAAACTCACCATCACCGGCAATCCGGTGCGCGACATTGTGCTGAAGTACAGGGCGGCGCCTTGGCCGGCCTTCAAGCCGTTTCAACTTCTTGTCTTCGGCGGCAGCCAAGGCGCGCAATTCTTCGGCGAGTTCATGCCCAAGGTCTTTGGCGTGATGACGCCCGATGAGCGTCAGGCGATGGTGGTGACGCAGCAAGTGCGGCCGGAGAACATGAGTGAGGTCAAGGCCTTGTACGCCGGACTTGATGTCACTTCTGAACTGCAGCCGTTCTTCATGGACATGCCAGCCCGCATCGCCGCGGCGCATCTGGTGGTGTGCCGCTCGGGGGCCTCGACGATTGCCGAACTGGGCGTCATCGGCAGGCCAGCCATCATGGTGCCGCTGCCCCACGCCATTGACAATGACCAGTTGCGCAACGCCGAAAGTTTCGCCAGCGCCGGGGCCGGATGGGTTCATCCACAGGCAACGCTCGAGCCAAAGTCCTTTGCCGCATTTCTGACAAAGCTCGCCGCTCAAGAGGGCGAACTCAAGGCCGCCGCCGCCGCCGCACTCGGGCACGGCAAGCCCGACGCGGCGCAACGCCTCGCCGATCTCACCGAACGACTTGCAGGGAACATGACCATATGAAATTGCCGCGCGACGTAGGCCCCATCCATTTCATCGGTATCGGCGGCATCGGCATGAGCGGCATCGCCGAAGTGATGGCGACGCTGGGTTACAAGGTGCAGGGCTCCGACCTCTCCGACAATTACAACGTGGCCCGCCTGCGCAAGAATGGCATTGCGGTGGAGATCGGCCACCGGGCGCAGAACATTGGCGAGGCCCAGGTGGTGGTCGTCTCCTCCGCCGTGAAGTCTGACAATCCGGAACTGGTGGAAGCGCGCAACCGCTATCTGCCGATTGTGCGCCGCGCCGAAATGCTGGCCGAACTGATGCGCTTCAAATCCTGCGTGGCGGTGGGCGGCACCCATGGCAAGACCACCACGACATCACTGGTCGCCGCACTGCTCGATGCTGGCGGGCTTGATCCGACCGTCATCAACGGCGGCATCATCAACGCCTATGGCACCAATGCCAGGCTTGGCAAGGGCGACTGGATGGTGGTCGAGTCGGATGAGTCCGACGGCACCTTCGTCAAGCTCCCCGCCGACATTGTCATCGTCACCAATATCGACCCCGAGCACCTCGACCATTATGGCACCTTCGACAAGGCCAAGGAGGCTTTCCTTGCTTTCGTTGAAAACATTCCCTTCTACGGCTTCGCGGTCATGTGCATCGACCATCCGGTGGTGCAGGAACTGATCGGCCAGGTGCGCGACCGCCGGGTCATCACCTATGGTGTCAGCCCGCAGGCCGATGTGCGGCTGACGGATGTCAACTACATCGATGGCGAGACGCGTTTCTCGGTGCGCCTCACCGACCGGCGCTCCGGCGCCACCCACGACATCGATGATTTGAGCCTTGCCATTCCTGGCGACCACAATGCCCTGAACTCGACGGCGGCACTCGCCGTGGCGCGCGAACTTGGCCTTAGCGACGAGGCCATCCGCAATGGCTTCAAGAGCTTCACTGGAGTCAAGCGCCGCTTCACCCGCACCGGTGCCCATAATGGCGTTACCGTCTATGATGACTACGGCCATCATCCCGTAGAGATTGCCGCCGT
>JBKJQD010000136.1:0-7136 GCA_046594125.1 Aestuariivirga sp. | reverse complement strand
GTCAACTGGGGCGTGTACACAAGCGCGTGACGATGAGAGAAACACATCCGCGCGAATCAAAAAAGACTGCCCGATGACAGAAACCCCCATCTTGAAGCCTGAGGCGCATTTCCGATGTGCCGCGATGCTCAAAGCCTTGCGCAGTTCGCTGCTTCATTGTTGGGGAGCAGCCGCTTCGCAGATCGCAATACTGATCATCGGTTTGGCGGCGGCGAGCACGGCCGATGCCACAAGCGAAGGCCGATGGCAGTACGCGCCCTATGGACGGCCCATCGCGGACGGCAGCGAAGGATTCAAGCGGGACACCAGGTTGTGCCAAGCGCTGTTGAAGCACCTCAATAACATCGAATGGGCGGCACAGGATGCCATTGATTACTACGCATTCGGGGATGTGGTGACTACTTTCCCTGGCTTTACTGAACCGCCGTGGGAGTCAATCGATCCGAAGGAGCATCGGGAGTTCTTAGGGGAACTGTTGCGCTACTGGCAAATAGGACATTCGAGATATTTCGGGCTGATTCCCGGACCACGCCCCGATTGGCCGATCGAGTCATTTCTAAGCCAGTTGGATGGTCTGGTGAGCTCGGGCTGGACCTTCGAGAAATGGACCGCTCCGCTCTTGAACAACTATGAAGTACTTAAATCCGGTGGCCCGGTACTTAAAGTATCAGGCCCCAGTCGAACCGTGGTCCAGATGCGTCTGGTCTCAAGGGGCCGCGATCCCAACGATTCTTCTGGCCGCCCCCGGCGCGGCTACCACACACTGCCCTACTCGGGTTATGAAGCGCACATAGTTGGCTTCGTCAAGCAGGACCTGAGCGGCCCGGACCCGTCGCTTCCTAATGAAGCAAATGGTGTAGCCACGCGCGGACATTTCCTGCTATATGAAGGCCATCCGTATGTCGTGACCAACGAGGCTTGGCTGTGGACGCCAGACAGGACATTCACCTTAGGCAAAGCCTGTCGCCTCAAATTTCAACCCACCCGTTCAAGGAGAAAGTAATGGCCCTCAATTGGAGAACAGTTCCCAACTATTCCGCGGCGCTTTATGACTTCATCCAGAAGCTGGAAGCGCCGCAATGGGACCAGCGCCGCCAGATTCACCTGGTGAACGGCAATCCCACCATCGGTATTGGATTCGATCTACGAGCCGGCGGCAGGACGGTACAAAATCAAGTTCTTCTGGGACTCGGATTTACGCGCGCAGCCGTAGTGATGCTTTTGCCTCCGCCCGTCGGCGATCCAAATTTTGCCGAATACAACTACGTCGCCCAGCTGCGAACGCTGATGACAGCCGGCGGTGCGAACGTCCAAAGCCAGTTGGATGCCGTCATGGCCGCGCGCGCCGTCGACCCGCAGCTGGCAAATATCCCGGGCAGGCGCAGCGACTTCCGCTTTACCAGCGATGCCGAAATCAGCGGCGTATTCGACCAACTATTGTCGACTTATCGGGATAAGGTTTTAAACAAGTACACCTTCCTGCAAGGCGACACCGCCTACGCCACCTCCGCCGAAAGCATGGTCCTGTTCAGCCTTTCCTGGAACGGCGGAAGCGGCCTGCTGGGACAGAAACTGGGTGCAGCCCTGCAAACCGCCGACAGGGCTGAAGCCTGGTTCCAGGTCCGCTATGGCCTCAACGGTGGTGCTTCTCGCATAGCCGCGACAGGCGTCGGCCTGCAAAAACGCCGCTTCCTCGAATCGGAGGTCTTCTCCCTCTACAAAGACCCCTCGGCCCCAACCCAGTCGGAAGCGCGCGACGCGGCCGCCATGTACCAGCGCAATCGCGACCACATCGTGGCCGAAGAAATCTACTGGAGCGGGCGGCTGGACAGCCAAGGCCGCACGGCCCTGCAAGGCGCAGTGGCCGACTATGGGAACATGCTGCCCCACACTCCCGACGGCAGCATCGACGCCCTGCTGGAAAACTTCCTGCCGGCGCGAGCCAAGCTGATCCAGACACTCAACTCCGACTATGGCCTCCAGCTAAACGTCGGCGTCGTTTCGCCGCTGGCCATCTATGCCACCAGTGCAAGCAACACGGTAGCAGCGCCACTGCTCAATGCCCAGCGTGACGACGGCAACCCTAGCCTTAGAGACAACCTGATGCTCGGAGACGAGAGGAGCAACCAGATCGTTGCCGGCCAAGGAGCTGACATCCTCGTGGGCGGCGGCGGCGCCGACCTTCTCAATGGCGGGGAAGGCAACGACCTTTACATCTTCAGGACCAACGAAGGCAAAGACACGATCACCGACAGCGATGGTCAGGGCGTCATCAAGATCGGAGGCGTGGGGGGCCTGACGCTGGGCACCGCAACCGGGGCGATTGGATTGGGCAACACCTGGGAAGTCAGAAGCGGCAACCAAGTTGACCTCACTCTGAAATTCATGGGAACCACGGCCGCCGATGGCACGATGTCCGGCACCTTGATAATCGACGGATTGAAACTCGGCGGCACGGGAAACGCTATCACGATCAACAACTGGCAAGGCAAGCTTGACCAAGCCGGCAGCCTGGGCATCACGCTGCAGAACAACGCGGCGCTTAAGGTAACCTCTGGCAACGGCTTGTCTCTTGCTGCGCTTCAGTCTCTGTTTTCAGGAACATCTACTCCTGGGCCCGTGGACCTGAACGAGGGATTTGCGAAGACCGTGACATTCGCCATCGCGGCGGTCAGCGACAGAGTCCAGACCATCAAGGCAAGCATTCAAAGCTCGGTCAGCGACGCGATTTATGCGATCGTCGGCGACCGGATCGTGCCGTTCTCAAATGGGGAAATCGCACTCACCGTTCAGCCAGGTCAAAACCAGGTGTCCTTCGCAATCTGGGACAAGGGCTCCATCACTTCCGACCAGGCAATCACGTTAAGGGCAACTCTTGTAGACGGCAGCGGCACTTCGGTCGCGCAAAGCAACGACATCGCCATCACGCTGCACAACGTCGACGACCCCACCACCCTGCCCACCCCGCCCCAAACCACCCGCACCATCCTGGGCGACCTCACCCCCATCGACTACAACCCGCCCAATAAGGTCTATCACTACGACGATCTGGGCAACGTAATCACCAACGGCTCCGCGCAGCCCGGGCGCGCCGACTGGCTCAACGACAGCGCTGGCAACGACCTCATCGATGCCGGCGGCGGCAACGACACCATCGAAGCCATCTACGGCGGAGACAACTACGTCAAGGCCGGGGACGGCGACGATAGCGTCGATGGCGGTGCTGGCAAGGACTACGTCGAAGCCGGCGCTGGCGACGACATCATCAACACCTACGCGGGCGACGACCGCGGGCTGGGCGGCGCGGGGCGCGACGTCTTGCGGGGTGACGTGTTCGGCGCGGCCGGCGGCAAGGACGTGCTCGAAGGCGGCGGGGACGCCGACATCGTCTACGGCATGGCGGGCGACGACCGCGTCTATGGCGACGACTACATCGCCAACGATGACGCCATCACGCAGGGCAATACCGCCACCGCGGGCACGGGCCAGGGCGACTTCCTGCAGGGCATCGATGGCAACGACACGGTCGTCGGCAGTAACCGCGCCGATCTCCTGGGCGGCGGCGACGGCAACGATGTGCTGGTCGGCGGTGCGGGTGACGACATGCTGCAGGGTGACGCAACCTTCAGTGCCAGCACCCGGGACTGGACGATGGCCGTCACTTTTGCCAATAACTCCTACACGTTCACCGTCAACGGTGCCAGCCGCTCCGAGGGCACGGGCGACGACCGTATCTATGCGGGCGCGGGCAACGACGGCGTGCTGGCCGGCGCGGGCAATGACTTGGTCGACGCCGGCACCGGCAACGACACCGTGTTCGGCGAAGCAGGCGACGACCAGATTCTCGGGAACAACTTCCTGCTGCTCGCTCGGCGTCTGCGCAAACGAAATATTTGCGCATTCGCTATTTAACAGTACTATCTCAGCTCGACCATTCGACAAAAACCTCCGCACCATCGTGACGGAGCGAGCCTACAGGGAGGCTTTCATTGGGTGACACGCCGACATTCTCGTTCGATGAGTGCGCGATCTTGGTGATCACGCATGCGATACCGCGCGGGCTGCAGGCCGATGAAGTGCTGCAGTTCGGCGTGCGTGGGACTGGGGCGGTGGGACCGCAAGGGCCGACGCATTGGAGCGTGGTCGAGGAAGGGAGGGTTGCGTGAAGAGCGCGGTGCGCGCTGCCTTCGCCGGGTTGCTATCGTGCTGCTTGCTGCTTGCTGCATGCGGGAAGGCGCGGGCCTTGGACGGTCCCGATGGCCCTTTTGCGGAACAATTTCCATGCGGCTCCTGATTGCGCTTGTTCTCGTGATCTTGGTCGTGGTCTTCCTGCCCGAGTTTTCGGGGCATGTCGTTCCAGGTTCCAACACCGCGCGAACCACCAGCATGGATATGGTGGAAATCGTCTTGGAGCCCGACCCAGACATGCAGACACAGCCGGAAACGCGCGGGCCGCGATTGAAAATCGCGAGAGCCTTTTTGACGGATCCCCGGACGTGGAAAGGCGGCAAGCAGCGGCGCGTGGTCATTGAGACTGGCCTTCCCGATTTCCAGCCGCGAGTGGCCATCGGTCATCCATCGGCGCCCGCCAGCACCCCCGAGAGAGCGGCCCAAATGCGCGAGCTGGCAAACGGCCTGCTGATTTGGCTGGAGGCAAGCCCGCCGGGTTTGAAAAATCTTGACGCGCATTGGACCAGCGAGAGCGATGCATCGGCCAAGCGACTGGGCCGCGTGGAACGAGACCCGATCTACGGTTTGCGGCGCATCGACGATGTTCCCTGCATGGCGGACTATGTCATCGAGCAGCGGCAGCGCGCCGGCGCGGCGGCTAAGCCCTGCGACACTGCCAAGCCGACAACCGAGTACTACTTCGCATTTGACGCCGATGGACACGCGACCGTGCGGATTGAATGCGTTCCTCTCTGGATCGAGCAGGGAACAAGTTGCATGACCTATTTCCTGCATAAGGGAATGGTTCTGAAGGCGGTGTTTCGGAACAGCGAGTTGCAGCGCTGGAGGGAGTTCGTTGAAGGGGCACGCAATCTGGTTGACGCGGCGCTCGCTAGAAGCGCTTAACACGAAAGGGCAAGGAAAACGGTATGGCCGATCAAATCTTGAGTGCCACGGGAACAGGGCAAGTCGTCAAGCTGACGGCCGCGGAGATGGCGTATTTGGAGGGCCTGCTGAAGCACGGTGACCGAACAGGCTTTTATCTCGACTACTACAACATGACGGGCAGCGCGGAAGCCATTGTGCAGGCCAAGGTCTCCAGCTTCAGCCAGGGCCTGGGCGGCACTGCTTACGCCGCCAATATGTGGTTGCAGGACAATTTTGGGGCCCAGTACAAAGGAATCTACTATCTATCGCAGCGAGTCGCCGAGTCGGCATTGATATCCATCAAATTGGATTTAACCGGCGGCCGTTCGGGTTTCATTCGTGATGATGTGATGCTGGCGTCCGCCGCCGCGGCTTGGAACAGGGAAGGACTGCCCGAGCTCTTTCCCGCAAATCTGTTCAAGTGGTTGGATTTGGCAAAGTCGGCGACGGCCGCCGCTGGTTTGGCGCAGGCGGCCACCTATGCGTCAGGTCAGAACCTCATCACCATTCTCGACCAGCTCAAGGCCCAGAACCAACTGACCGTCGACACATTCAATCAATTTGTGTGGACCGACGGCTCCAGATCCGCTGCTTTGGGCCTGTTGAAGGCGGCGGCCTTCGGCAAGACCGTGAATGACTTTCGAGCAGGGGGAACTTCATCGGGCGCCATTCTGCCGGGCTACAAGCTGCTGGACACCGCCGATGGCAGCTTCAAGATCGTCTACAACGAGGCGACCGCCAAGGTAGAGGCCATTTTCGACCAGCGGTTCATTCGTCCGACCCTTCCCGACTTCGGCGAAGCCGTCGCTGAACTGCTTGCGCTGTTCATCCGCAACGATGCCTTCGACCTTGTGGCTAAGCTGCTGGGCTACGAATCGTTCCTGAGCGAGTGGGCCAGCCAGGCGCGCCGTAACCTGGTCGAAACGGGCCAACCCTTCAATGGAGACAGGCAAGCCAATTCGCTGGCGGCGGGCTACACAGACCCGCAGTACACGAGGGGAGCGGCATCGGCGGGCAACAATACCCTTTACGGTACCTCGCCGACGCTTTTTCTGTTTGGCGGCAATGACGCCTTGGATGGCGGTGGGGGCAATGACGTTATCTTCGGAGGCGGCGGCAACGACACGCTATCGGGAAGCCAAGGCCAAGATATCCTATATGGCCAGTCCGGCGATGACGTGCTCCTGGGCGGAGCCGATAGCGACGTGTTGCGGGGCGGTTCCGGCAACGATCTGCTGGACGGAGGGGACGGCGCCGACACCCTCGATGGCGGCGATGCCACGCTCGCTTCCGGCAGCGGCAATGACACCCTTGTCGGGGGGGCCGGCGATGACGTCTTGTTCGCAGGCGACGGAAAAAATGTCCTGCAAGGCGGCGATGGCTTCGATACCTATCAGTTCGCCAAAGTCGGGCGTGGCGAGGACACGATCCAGGACAGCGATGGCCAAGGCCAGATTCTGGTGGGCAACCTGCAACTTCGGGGCGGGCAAATCGCACTGAACGCGAACTACAACTGGATCGACAAAGACAACCAAATTACGTACCTACTGAAGCAGGGAAACCTCACAACCGGCGCCGACATACTGGTCTCAGGCCCCGGCTTGGGCACAGAGTCAATCCTTATCAAGGGCTACAAAAGCGGTCAATTGGGTCTGGATTTGCCAGATAACCGGAAGATTACGATCTTCTCTGGTGTGAAGACGAACCCGTTTTCGACTCCAACATTCCAAGACCCCGTAGGCGCGGTGGAGAATTTGGTTGAAGGCTCAGCCAAGATCTTCACCGTCGCTATTGCTGCGGTCAGCAATGCCGTCCAAACAATCAAGGCTAAGGTCCAGGGCGCGGCCGCGGGTGCGTTGTATGCGGTGCTCGGCGACGATATCGTGCCCTTTGCCAACGGTGAGGTCACGCTCACCGTCCAGCCCGGCCAGAACCAGGTGTCGTTCTCCATCTGGGACAAAGGCTCGATCACTTCCGACCAGACGATCACGCTCAACGCCACCTTGGTCGACGGCAGCGGCACGACGGTCGCGCAAAGC
>JBKJQD010000068.1:0-3570 GCA_046594125.1 Aestuariivirga sp. | reverse complement strand
CCGACCGGGGCCGCGCGGTGACGGCGATGGGCGAGGCGCTTTCTGCTTTCCTTTTGTCGTGCACCGGCATCGGCGCGGTGTTGGGCCTGGGCGGCGGCGGCAATACTTCGATGGTGACGGCGGCGATGCGGGCGCTGCCCATCGGTGTGCCCAAGCTGATGGTCTCGACCATGGCATCGGGCAATGTGGGCGCTTATGTCGGCCCGGCAGATATCATGATGATGCATGCGGTGGCCGACATCGCCGGCCTCAACGCCATCACGCGCAAGGTCATCGGCAATGCGGCCCATGCTGCGGCGGGAATGGCGCTGAATGCCGTGCCCGATGTCAAGGACGGCAAGCGCCCGGTGGGCCTCACCATGTTCGGCGTCACCACGGATTGCGTAACGCAAATCCGCCAGGCGATCGATGACACCTGCGAGTGCTTCGTGTTCCATGCCACCGGTACCGGCGGGCAATGCCTGGAGAAGCTGGTCGATTCCGGACTTCTTACCGCCGTCCTCGATATCACCACCACCGAGGTCGCTGACTATCTCTGCGGCGGTATTCTGCCGTGTACGGAGGATCGCTTCGGCGCGGTGATCCGCGCGAGCGTTCCCTATGTGGGTTCGGTGGGGGCCGTTGACATGGTGAACTTCGGGAGCCGCGATACGGTGCCTGCCAAATATCAGGGCCGCCTCCTCCATGTTCATAACCCGCAGGTGACGCTGATGCGCACCATGGCGGAAGAAAACCGCGCCATCGGTGCGTGGATCGTGTCGCGGCTCAACCGCATGGCGGGGCCGGTACGCTTCCTGCTGCCGCTTCATGGCGTGTCGGCCATCGATGCGCCGGGGAAACCGTTTCACGACACGGCAGCCGACGCCGCCCTCTTCGAGGCGATCCGCGGCGGCTGGATCGCAGCACCCAACCGCCAACTCATCGACATCGACGCCCATATCAATGACGAAGCCTTCGCGGCGGCTGCCGTTGCGGCCTTCCGCGAGATTTCAGCTTAGGAGAAACTTATGGCCCGTGCTTATGCCAGCATCGTTCTCAAGTCCCCCGTCGAAACCGTGTGGAGCCTGATCCGCGACTTCAACGGCTTGCCCACATGGGCACCGCCCGTGGCGCGCTCGAAAATCGAGAGCGGGCTCGACGCCGATGTGGTGGGCGCAGTGCGCTCGTTTTACACCCGCGACGGCCAGCACATCCGCGAGCGCCTGCTGATGCTCGATGATGCGCGCCACAGCTTCACCTATAATTTCGAGAAGCCGGCCTTTCCGGTAAAGAACTATGTCGCCACGGTTCGCCTGTTTCCGGTCACCGACGGCGATACGACCTTCGCCGAATGGGAGTCGAGTTTTGACGAGGCGCCGGGCGATGAGGGCAAATACGAGAAGATCATCTCAAACGAGGTCTTCGCCGCCAACTGGAAGAACCTGGCCGCCATCATCGCCAAGACCAAGCCGCAGAAACCTGAGGGGGCCATGCGCTGGAAGGGCTATCAGCCCAACAAGGTGTGGACGTCGCGGGTCATCAAGGCGCCGGTTGCGGACGTGTGGGCCATGATGCGCGATTTCGCCGGCATGGGCGCCTGGCATGACGAGATCACCAAGATGCACATGCTGAAGAAGGCGCGGCCCGGCAAGGTGTCCGGCATCCGCGACTTCTATTTCGGTGAGGGCCACCTCAACGAGGAGTTGCTGCATCTTTGCGATGTGACGCGGAGCTTTTCCTACCGCATCACCAAGTGCGAAATTCCATGGATAAATTATGTGTCGGGCCCGCGCCTGTGGCCGGTGACGGCGGACAATTCCACCTTCGGCGTATGGACCGGCGACTGGACGGCCAGCCCGCAGGACGATCTGGTGCTGATCCCACGCATCGAACAGAATGTTTATCAGAAGGCTTTTGCGACGGTGGAGAAGAATTTGAAGCGGGCCCGCGGGTGAGGAGCCGCTTCAATCCGTATGGAACACGTCTTCCATGGCGGCCCACCATTCGCCGGGCTTCCTGGTCTCGAAGGGCTCCTGCATCGGATCGGTGATCATCCACCATTCCTTCATGCGCGGCGCTTCGGCCATTTTCGCCAAGTCTGCTTTCAGATCGGTGCCGTGATATTCCCAATAGGCGATGAGGAAATTCTCCGGCTCCTTGAGGAAGATCGTGTAATTGCGGATGTTGCTGTCATGGATGGCCTGCAGCACCTCGGGCCAGACGGCCTCGTGGATGCGCTTGTACTCGGCCAGAATCTCCGGCTTCACCTTGATGATATGGCTCATTCTCCGCATGGGGTCTGTCCCTCCAATCGCCATTGACGGTGTGGCGTTTCGACCCGATGATCGCCGCAAAAGCGGAGGGTGACAATGGCCGAATGGGCAAAAAGATTTGCAATCGAAGGCAAGCGCGCGCTGGTGACCGGCGCCACCAAGGGCATCGGCCTGGAGACAGCCAAGGTGCTGGCCGACGCCGGTGCCGACATCGTGGCCGTCGGCCGCGATGCCGATGGCCTGGCCGAAGTATCAGCGGCGGTGAAGAAACTAGGCCGCCGCTGCGTGGCGATCAGTGCCGACATGGGAACCGTTGACGGGCCGGACAAGGCCGCGGCGGAAGCGCTGGCCGCCTTCGGCACCATCGACATTCTGGTGAACAATGCCGGTGTCGCCCTGCTTGCGCCCCTGCTCGATGCCACCATTGCCGACTGGGACATGACCATGGCGGTCAACCTGCGCGCCCCCTTCTTGCTGGCCCGCGCCCTGGTGCCCGGCATGATCGCCCAGAAGGCCGGCAAGATCATCAACGTGTCATCGCAGGCGGGTGTCGTGGCCTTGCCAGATCACGGCGCCTATTGCGCCTCGAAGGGCGGCCTCAATATGCTGACCAAGGTGATGACGGTGGAATGGGCGAAGCACAATATCCAGATCAATACCGTGTGCCCGACGGTGATCCTGACGCCGATGGGCGAGAAGGTCTGGGGCCAGCCGGAAAAGGGCGATCCCATGCTGGCCAAGATACCGGCTGGGCGTTTCGGCAAGCCCGTCGAGGTCGCCGACATGATCCTGTTCCTCGCCTCCGCCGCATCGGACATGGTCTGCGGCCACGACATGATGATCGATGGCGGGTTCACGGCGGTTTAGTAAGTCGCCCTTCCGCCTGACACGTCAAATACCGCACCCGTCGAGAAGGAACATTCCTCGCTGGCCAGCCAGCAGACGAGGCTGGCCACTTCGTCGACGGTGCCCAGGTGGCCCATGGGGATTTTTGACAGCATGAAGTCGATGTGGCTTTGCGGGATCTGGTCAAAAATTGGGGTGCGAACGGCGGCGGGCGTCACGCTGTTGACGGTGATGCCGGTCTTGGCCAATTCCTTGGCCAGCGATTTGGTGAAGCCGATGACGCCGGCCTTGGAGGCCGAATAGGCGGACGCATTGGGGTTACCCTCTTTGCCGGCAATCGAGGCGATGTTGACGATGCGGCCATAGCTATTGGCCAGCATGTGCGGCACCACGGCGCGGTTGGTGAAGAAGGTGCCGCACATGCTGGCCAATAGCTATGGCCGCATCGTCAACATCGCCTCGATTGCCGGCA
>JBKJQD010000212.1:0-7688 GCA_046594125.1 Aestuariivirga sp. | reverse complement strand
GTTCAACCTGAATGTCCTGAACCCATGGGGCCTGTGACCGCCATTCTGTAATGTAATCGCGCGGGATCACAGCTCGGCCTCGACGTCTGCATTGACGATGAGTTTCCAGTCTTCGTCGCGCGAGGAAGCATGATGCGGTGCTGTGGGCAACAGCACGGCCGCTTGCCGGGCGTGTTTCCGCACGTAGGACTTCAACGGCCCGGCACGATCCCAAGCTTGGACTTTTTCCAGCAAATAGCCCAGCCGCTGCGCCCAAGGGACAGGCGCTGTCCGCGCCGCCGCAACGAGCTTGTCGGGGTCGAGTTTCTCGGCGATTTCGCCAAGGATAGTCGCTACCTGGTCGAAACCTCCGGCATTGCTCTGGTAGCCAACGAGGTCAACGGCCGTGGCCTCTGGCATGGAGGCAAGCACTGTGCCACGTGGGGTATTGAAGCTTTGCACAGGGATGGCGGTGATGTTTTTTTGCACGATGAATGCTACGCGCACAGCGCCACACACGATGGGGCGGCGGCTTTTCGCCACCATGACCTGAAATTCTTGTGGGCGGTGGTGAGCCGCGCCGTGATATTGGGCAGCCGACAAGAGGCCCGCGTAGTAGGACAGCCCCAACCGCTGCATCAGCGCCGGAATAAACTGCTCCGCAGGCAGACAGCCGAGCGAGCGGTATTCCGGCGGCACGATGACGTAGAAGCCGCGTGCTGGGGATGCAATCAGGCCTTGTTTGGCAAGCCGGTTCAGGGCCTGCTTGGCGGCATTCTCCGATACGCCAAGGGCTTTCTGTGCTTCTCCGGAGTTAAATTGATGGATCCCCTTGGCAGCGAGGTCGGCGATGTAGTCACGAGCGTGGGTGCCGAATTCCGATTTCATCTGCGTAAAGTATTATTTTCTAATGCTTTACGCAATTGATTCTGTGGCACTTTAGCAAGTTAAAGGCGCCCATCGACTGACGCCATCCGAGTTCGCCAGAAACCAGCGCCCGGGCAAGCAATGGCCATCGGGCGCTGCGCTACCCGAGGGCTCCGCGCCCATGGCCATTGCACCAACCGCCCAGAAGGGCAATCATTGAGCGGCTGGCCAAGTCCCTATGTCAACGGCACGGGTGAGAAAGTATCGCTTTTCAAAACTTTGTCTAAGCTACGAAAAGCCGCTCCACGGCTGGATTTTGCGCTACTTTCATGGCTCGCTCGGCAGCTTTCACTCCCTCTTCCAAGAGCAAGTTGATCCGTTCCGATATCCGGTCTGCGGCCACAATCAGTGCTTCGTCTAGATGGACGTAGCGCTGAGTCATTCCGCGTGCGGCGTGCCCAAGAAGGCCGGCCAGTGTCAACTCGGTAAACCCCAAGTCTGCACCAATGCTTGCGAACGTATGCCGTAGAGTGTGAAGCGTGACGTCTGTAAATCCGGCTTTCTTTGAAATTCGGCCCATTACATGTGCAGCGCCAACAAAATGACCTTCCCCTACATCTGCCGGGAAAACATAGGCCGATTTTTTCTTTCGGCATTCTGATCGGATGAGCGAAGCCGCGCTCTTTCCAATTGTGCGAATTTGCTTTCCGGTCTTCGTTTCCGGAAACCGAACACATTTCATCGTTGCGTCTAGCCAGGCGCGCTCCAATGAAAGCGCCTCCATTCGCCGAAAGCCCGTAAGCAGAATGAATTTGATTGCTGCGAGGCCGGTGGGATTTTCACCGCTGGCAAGGCATTCACCCATGACTTGACCGAGGTGGATGATTTCCTTCTGACTGAGGCGGCGGTCGCGGCGCCTTTCCGCTACCTTTCGAACACCGCGTGAAGGATTTGTGTCGATGATACCCTGGCGGACGCCATGCTCAAAAACTGCGTGTAGCGTTGAAATCGATCGGCAAGCAACTCCTTCGCCCCCCGTAGTATTTCCACCTCGCCCGACACGGGGTTTAGCCGTTTTTCCGGCGATAATATCCGCTTGCATGCGTTCAATATCATCACGTGTAAGTCCTGAGATCAGTTGCCGGCCAATAAGCGGAATGATGTGGGTGTTAATACGGCTTCGATCCATCGCCAGAGTGGAATCCTTTATCGGACGTCTGCGTTTGCCGAGCAGCCTCCCGGATTCGGTCTCTCGCAAATACCACTTGCAGATATCTTCCACGGTGGATGCCTTGCGCGCGGCCTTTCGAACAGCCGACGGGTCTTCGCCTTTCGTAACAGCCGTGAGACGGTCGCGTGCTTGAGACCTTGCCTCTTCGACGGTAAGGACGCCATATTGACCAATGACCATGCGTCGTGTGCGTCTCGCGGCGTTTCTATACTGCACGAAAAACGTCTTCACGCCCGAAGGTTTGAGTCTGAGGCCTAACCCCCTGATCTCGCTATCCCAGACGAAAACATCCGTATTTTCAACGGGTTTGAGTGCATCGACGAGCCGTTTCGTAAAGCGAGACATAGCCGGATTTCCTAGAATCTGCTTCCCCGGAATCTCATGATAATCGCCGGGGAAGCAGGGGGGAAGCAAAAGGAAGGGAAATCGCGGGTAGGGACGAGTACGCCACTTACCCTAGCTGATAGAAAATCTTCGCAAAAACAGAATCTTAACGAAATCGTTGTAAGACCCGGGAAATGCCGGTATGGAGGTGGCGAATATTGCCAAGGTTGGGGTCGAGGGTTCGAATCCCTTCGCCCGCTCCAGAAATTCAACAACAGAGGCCCGTCCTACGTTGCGGGTATCATGACGCACTGAGACCATATTTCAGGGTCAGCTCTTCTTTCAGCCAGTCAAGCACGGGATCGCCAGGCAGTTGCGAAATCAGCGATTGCCAGGACAGGCGGCGCAGCAGGGGTGCCTGCTTGTGCGCCTCGTGAACGGCGTCCCATTGTTGCATTCCCCGGCCATCGGCGGCCATCGCCGGATTGCGTTCGTCGTAGATCGTCAGGGCATGCCCCGCATCCGCACGGAACTCTCCATTGGCCACGACGCATACCGCCAGAATGTTCCTGACCAGTTGGTAGGTCGCGGACAAGCGGCATGGCCAGTGTTCGATGTCGGGACGCCATCCCAGCAACTCATCCAGGTAATCCCAATAGTGAATGTTGGATTGCGTAAGGGCGCCGTTCGACTGCCGCCCGCGCTGCCGGGTGTATGTGCCGTCACAGAAATCGCTGGCGTAGTTGTTGTCACGCGGCCTGAGGCGGGTCCGCGAGCATGTACCAAAGTCGGCCTCCGCCAGCTTGCATTCCACCGCCACCCGATAGGAACCGCCCAGCCAGACATCAATCGACGTCAGCCTCGGCTCACCCAATGTGGTAACCTGTTTTTCGAGCTCCAGAACGGTACCGGCCGCCACCGGTCCAAAGGCTGGCAAACCGTTTTCAGCAACGATGTCAGCCAAAATTGGCAGCCGCCCCGACACGGCAATGGTGCCGAAGATCGATTGAGCAAGCGCCTGCGAACTTTGCAAGCTGTGGAACCATTG
The DNA here is from genome assembly GCA_046594125.1 of Aestuariivirga sp. Classification (GTDB taxonomy): domain Bacteria; phylum Pseudomonadota; class Alphaproteobacteria; order Rhizobiales; family Aestuariivirgaceae; genus Aestuariivirga. The sequence continues at coordinate 4,239 of JBKJQD010000212.1, read as the reverse complement.
GTGACGCTGTGAAGCCGGGCTCAGTGCAACGGCCTCGCCCCTCCTGAGATCGTCAAGGATCGGCGGTATCAGCAGATTGCTGGCGGCATGACGCCATCGCTGTCTCCAAATTTTGCAAGAACGCAGTGAACGGCTAAATACTTAACGGCACATGAATCTCTGGGAGTGTCTCGGTTTGAAATTAGCCGCCGCCGATCCATTTCATGACATGGGTCGCGGCGGCGACCGTGTCGCCGTGCTGGTTGCTGACCGTGATATCGGCATAGGAGCGCCTTGCTTCCGTATCGGTGCGGGTTACTTTGTAAGTAATGGTGATGGTGTCACCAAAAAACACCGGTTTGAGGAAACGTACCCGGTCATAGCCCAGCGACACCGGACTCATGCCGTCGATCACCTTGAGGCCGCGATCAACGGCGAGGCTCGAGGCCGCCGACATGTAACCGATGATGAGTGCTCCATGGGCGACGCGCTGGCCATAGGGCGTGGTCTTCATGAACTCGGCGTTCACATGGTTGGGCGACAGGTCGCCGGTGATCCCAGCGAAAAGATAGACATCCGATTCGCTGACCGTCTTGGAAAAACTGACCTCCATGGCGCATATCCTCTAATGAAGGTCGGGCCGCGAGGCGCGATTGCCACGGATGAGATCGGCGGCGCGTTCGCCGATCATGATGGTGGCGGCGTTGGTATTCGACGAGCAAATTTGCGGCATGATGGACGAGTCGCAAACCCGCAAGCCGTCGATGCCACGGACCCGCAATTGTGCATCGACCACCGCCATGTGATCGACCCCCATCTTGCAGGCGCCAACCGGATGGTGCTGGGTCTTGGCATTGCTGCAGCAGTAATCGAAAAAATCCTTGTCGGTCTGCACTGCGGTTCCGGGAAGTGCTTCCTCGCCCAGAAACGGCTTCAGTGCTGGCTGCCGCAGAATGTCGCGCGCCAATCGCAGTGCCCTGATGCCGTATTTGAGATCGATGGGCTCCTGCCAGTAGTTGGGATCGATCAGCGGATGATCGGCGGGATCGCTGCTTTTGAGCTTGATGGTGCCGCGTGACTTTGGCTGCACATAGGCGGCATTCAGGGTGATGCCGCCGGACTTCATCTTGGCAACGCCGGCCTCGATTCCAGAACCCTGGCCAAAATGGAATTGCAGATCGGGTGCGGATGATTTTTCATCGGCATACCAGAAGGCGCCGGTCTCAAACAGGCTGGAGGCGGCGGGGCCGCGCTTGAACAGGAAATATTGCAGACCGGCCCACAGGGCGAGATGGGGCTTGGCATAACGATCATAGCTGAAGGGGCCGGAGCAGGCGCTGATCACGAAGAGATCGAGATGATCATGCAGATTGCGCCCGACACCCGGCAGATCATGAACCGGTTGAAGCCCCAGGGCCGTCAACTCATCCGCAGGCCCTATGCCCGATTGCAACAGGAGTTTCGGCGACCCGATGGCGCCCGAGGTGATGATCACTTCGCGCTCGGCCCTGAGGATTTCCATGGCGCCATTGGCCGACGAGCGGATCTCGACGCCGGTGGCGCGGCCATTCTCGACGATGATCCGCGATGCGGTGACGCCGGTGCGGACCGTCAGGTTCTTCCGTGTACGGACCGGATGCAAATAGGCCGCCGACGTTGAGCTGCGCTTTGCGTCGCGCTGGGTCACTTGATAGAAGCCGACACCCTCCACCCTGGCGCCATTGAAGTCTGGATTATATGGGATGCCGAATTGCTGGGCGGCCTTGATGAAGGCATCGGCGATGGGCAGCGGTGCCAGCGGCATCGACACGCCGAGCGGCCCGTCGCTGCCGTGGAATTCATTGACGAAGCGCTGGTTGCCTTCGGCCTTGCGGAAATAGGGCAGCATGGTGCGATAGGACCAGCCATCGCAGCCGTGGTCCTTCTCCCAGGCATCATAGTCCATGGCGTTGCCGCGCGTGTAAATCTGCGCATTGATCGACGAACCGCCACCCAATACCTTGGCTTGGGTGTACCACAGCACCCGGTCCTGCATGTGCTTCTGCGGCACCGTCGACCAGCCCCAGCTGGCGACCCCCTTGGTCATCTTGGCAAAACCCGCCGGGATCTGGAACAGCAAGCCCTTGTCTTCACCACCAGCCTCGAGCAGCAGCACCTTGACGTCGGCGTCTTCACTCAAGCGGTTGGCGATGACGCAGCCCGCTGATCCGCCGCCGGTGATGATGTAGTCGTAAGCCATGCTCGCAAAGCCCCAAATGTAACTGTTTGGTTATCATTGTCCGCCCATGGCGCGCTGTCAAGCAGCCCTACTCCTCGCCCAGCATCTGGTGCAACATCGGCCTGACGCTGAGCAGCAGGCCATCCGCCATGGCGGCGTGGCCTTCGGCGGTCGGATGCAGTGCTCCCGTCGTTTCCGAGAAGACCGCGGCTGAGCCTTGCTCGTCGATCTTGCCAGCCCGGCTGATGACTTTCTGGTTCACTACTAAGTAAGCGTCGTTGAAGCTGCGGACCCAGCGCTGGCGGAGCGCATAGGGGAAGTTCTGGGTTGCCGGATTATAGGGCCGCCAGTCGGCGGATTTTCCCGACCAGCTCTGCTGGCAGGTTTGCGTGTCGCGGTCCGCCTTGCCCCAGCACGGGATCATCAGCACCTCGGCTGGATCATCGGTGCGTTTTTCATCTTGGGCGCAGAAGCCGTGGCCTTCGAACATGCCGTCGGCATAGACATGGCCAGCGAAGGTCCAGCCGTGGTCGCCGGACAGATCGCGCATATGCTTGTACAGCACGCTGAACTGTTCGCGCACCGCCACAAGACGGCTGCCGCGCGCCGTGAGCCAGGACGAAAACATGTCGAGCGATTGGTTGGCGGGAAAGCTGTCCTCGATATCGGAATCCGATTGCGGCGCCTCGCAGATTTCGCCGCGGCCATTGGTGACGAGATCAGGATAGGCGCTGAGGACAACGCGCGCCGGATCGAAAATGCCATCATCGGCGGAATAAAGTGGCAACGCCACTTCCAGGGCCTTAGATAGCCGCGCATAGGCGTCAGGCAGGACATCGCGCATGCGCCGCGAAAATTCCTTGGCGGAAACTGTGGCGCCGAAAAAATTGGCAATGGCGGCTGATGCACCATCGCGCAGCGTCGCCCAGGCGACGATATTGGAAAAGCCGATGTCGTTGCCGCCGATTGACAGAAACAGGAAATCCAGTTTGCGGCGGAATTTTCCACCGGGACACGTCAGATATCCGTCACTCGCTTCAGGCTTCTCGATGCAGAGTTCGCGCAGGATGCGATAGAGCTGCGAGTCCTTTGACCCGCCTGACGGGGGCCTTGTCGTTTGTTCGCTGCGTTCGACGTATTCCTGCGGCCCCAGAAGCCCGGCGTCCACCCCGGCACCCGAACAGGTGTAGTCGAGAAAGGTGATGGCGGTTTTCGGGTTCTCGATGGCCAGTTGCAAGGCCGCCCGCAATTGCTGGCCATAAAGCGAACGGTGGCAGAGTTCGTCGGTCCAGGTGGCGGAACCCCCGGCATCGTTGCGCTTACGCAGCGGATAGAGATTGCGGTAGCGGCGGCTGTCGCCGAATTGCACCGGAAGATTGGGATTGCCCTCGCCCGAGGCAAAGCTGTCACCCATTCCGGCAATCAGGATGTCGCGGACCCTGGCGTCGGTGATGAGCGGCGATTCACCGGTCACGTTCACTGCAATCTCGCCTCCAGCCGGATAGGGCAGCACCACCGTGGGGCCACTAACCCGCGCGCCGCAGTCGGCCGTTGCCACCAATTGTCCATTGATGCGCCATTCGCATTGGCTGCCGGGCGCCAGGGCCGGTCCGTTGATCGCCGATAACCAAAGCTCAACCGCATGGCCATCCGGATTGAGATAGGAATCGATGCCGCCGCAGCCGCCGTGATTGCGCTTCTCTTGGTCATAGCACAGCTGGCCATCGGCCTTGGCCGCCCAGCCGCGCCAGTCGAAATTCTGGCGCAGCACGTTGGAAAAGGCGATGCGGCGGTCGTTGAGCACATGCTCGGACCCCAGCACCGAGGTTTGCGCCACGAAGCTGTCGCGCTCGTCAGGTGCCATTTTTCGCTCGTCGACATGGATGAGATATTGCCGCCAGGCATTTTCCTGAAACGTGAAAAAAGCCGGATCGCGGAACAGCCGGAAGCGGTTCATCACTTTCCACTCGATGCGATGGGTGGAGGAATCGAGCGTCTGGGCATGGGCGCCAGAGACGAGGACGGACGCGATCAGCATCGCG
>JBKJQD010000428.1:0-4343 GCA_046594125.1 Aestuariivirga sp. | reverse complement strand
CGCCGAACGCCCCTTCATGCCCGGCCGCACCCCGGACAGGAACCGCTAAGCCGCTGTAAATGCCGATGTTTCAGAACGTCCATTGGGGCTGGTCAGCGGCAGTTCGGGCATTTTTGGGCAGCAAATTAAAGCCTTGTCGTGAAATTGCCTCACTCTGCCCCTGTTGAGGCCATGATCGGGGATCACCCTTCACTTCGATCCTGAGGGGGATTGAACGGCCGGAAAGCCGGGTGGGCAGCGTGAGCATCAGCTTCCTGTCATCTTGTATGGATTGTTGATCCCCTTAAATGAATTGTCCCGTGCGGCTCCTGTCGCCGTCCCGAGTTGCGCGGGTCATAGGCCCGTCCTCACCCAGTCGGAGAGGACGGGCCACTTTAATTTCCGGCGAATCGGGTTAATCTCACCCGCATGCAGCCCGGACAAATCCTTCTCCGTATCGGCGATACCCCCATCACCCTGCTCGACCTCCTCGTGGCGGGCGGCGGGCTGGCCATGGTGCTGCTGCTTGTCGCGGTGGTTCTGGCCTGGCGGGCCCAGGGCGCCAGACAGGGCGAAAGCATCGAAGCGCTGCGCCGCACCGCCGAACTGGAGTACCGCCTCGCCGAGTTGTCGGGCACGTTGCGCGGCTTTGCCGAACAGGCCCAGGGCAGCACCCTGCATCTGGCCCGCACGCTGGACGAGCGCCTCGACCAAGTGTCGCACCGGCTGGGCGTCAGTATCAACGACCAGTCGCAGCGCACCACGCAGTCGCCGTCGCAGTTGAACGAGCGTCTGGCGGTGATTGACTCGGCACAGAAGAACCTGGCCTCGCTGTCGGGCGAGATGATCACCCTGAAAGACATTCTCTCCAACAAGCAGGCACGCGGCGCCTATGGCCAGGGCCGCATGGAGGCCATCGTCCGCGATGGGTTGCACTCCAGCGCCTATTCCTTCCAGTCGACACTCAGCACCGGCACCAGGCCCGATTGCCTGATCAAGCTGCCCGACTCGGAGCTTCGCCTGGTCATCGACGCCAAGTTTCCGCTCGAAGCCTTCAACGCGTTGAAAGCAGCGCGCGGCGAGGCCGAGGTGAAAGCCGCCGAGGCGAGATTGCGCTCCGATGTGCAGAAGCATGTGAAGGACATTTCCGAGAAATATCTCATCGCCGGGGAGACCCATGAATCGGCGATCATGTTCGTGCCCTCGGAATCGGTCTATGCTGATCTCTACGAGCGCTTCGAGGATGTCATCCAGAAGGCACACCGGGCGCGCGTCATCATCGCCTCGCCCAATGTGCTGATGCTGCTGATCCAGACCATGCAGGCGATCTTCAAGGACGCGCGCATGCGCCAGCAGGCGGGCTTCATCCAGATTGAAGTGACGCGGCTGATCGAGGATGTCATGCGCCTCAAGGAGCGCGCCGGCGATCTGGCCAAGCACTTTGGCGCCGCCAATGCCGACCTTGAGAAGCTTGGTGTCTCCGCCGACAAGATCGTCAAGCGCGGCCTGAAGATCGAGAGCCTGGAAGTGGATGAACCGCCGGCCTTGGGCGAAGCGCCGAAACCGCGGCTGGTCGAGCGGGGTTAGGTTCCGCCTCCTACATCGGTGCGATAGCCTGCGAGATGATGCACAGGCAGCCGGTTGTGGTACGATGCACTGGATGGTGGCGGCCGGCGCGGGCGACGTGGAAATCTCCGGCCTTCAGAACCAGTTCGCCGATGATCAGGTCGCCCTCGATCATGTAAATTTCCTCGTCCTGGTCATGGTCGTGGTCGGCATATTCGCCACCAGGCTGCAGCCAGGCCAGGAAGGTTTCGCGCTTCAGGCTTTCGTTGCGGTTCAGAACCTTGATCTTCAGACCCGGCGTGACATCGATCCAGGCGCCGCTTCCGGCGCGCAGCGTCATGGTGCCGGGCAGTTCCACGCCGGAAGCATCGATGCGGGCTTCGATCCGCGACAGCAGACCATCGGGCAATCGGACTTCGCCTGAAATGGCGAGCGGCACCAGGCGCCTGTCCCAGTACGCGACCAGCGCCGCGAAGCCCTGATCCTCGACAATGCGGATGGCGGCCTTGCGGCGCTCCTCGCCGTCGAGAGTACCCAGAACATAGGCGGTGGCGCGTTCCATGTCGGTCATGGTTCCAGACATTCCTTCAATTGTTCGAGGCCGCGCTTCACCCAGCTCTTGATGGTGCCGAGCGGGCGCCCGAAATGTTCGGCCAGTTCCTCGTGAGTATGTCCGTTGACATAGGCCATGACCACCACATCGCGATACTCGTCGCGCAGACGTCCCAGGCAGCGCATCAGATCGCCACCCTCGGCCAGGTGATGGGGATCAAACGCCGTGACCCGGTCGATCTCCCCGGTGACGGTCTCGTCGAACTCGACGTGTGCCACCGGCTGGCGGCGCAGGCGGTCCAGCGCGCAGTGCCTGGTCAGCGTGGCCAGCCAGGCCAATCCGTCGCCCTTGGCGCGATCATATTGCCAGGACCGTTCCCAAATCCTTATGAAAGCTTCCTGCAACACGTCTTCCGCCACATCCCTTGAACGCAACAGGCGAAGGCAGATGGCAAAGAGTTTCGGCCCCGCCTTCGCATAGAGGTCCCGGAACGCCCCCCGGTCGCCCGAGGCGACGCGGGTCAGCAGTTCACTCACCGTAACGCTGTCCGGGCGGGACATGGATGCAGGGTCCTTTGTGGGAAAAGGGATTGCAGAAAGTGCATGGCTAGCAAGCCGGACAAATACAGACAAGGGGTTCCATTCCCGAGCCTTGAATTTGACCAACATGGGCAGTAGCGCTGCTGGACTGGGGATTATCGAATCAGGAGTTCGGGATGACGAAATTGCGTCTTGCAGCGGCAGCGCTGGCCGCCACTTTAACCATGACCGGGGTCGCGGCCGCCGCTGAATGCGGCACTTCGGCCAAGGGCTTCGACGGCTTCATCAAAAATTTCCGCAAGGAAGCCGCGGCCCAGGGTATCGGCGGCGAAGGCCTCGCGGCACTCGATGGCGTGGCCTACGATCCGGCCATCATCAAGAAGGACCGCGCGCAAGGCGTGTTCTCGCAGAGCTTCATGCAATTCCAGGCGCGCATGGTCTCCGACCGGCGCATCAAGGATGGCGCTGCCGTCAATGTCAAATACAAGAACATCTTTGACCGCATCCAGAAGCAATATGGGGTGCCAGGTCCGGTGATCATCGCCTTCTGGGCGCTGGAGACTGATTTCGGCGGCAACATGGGCGACTTTGCCACGGTACAGTCATTGGCGACTCTCGCCTGGGATTGCCGCCGGCCCGACAAGTTCCGCGAGCAGCTGATGGGTGCCTTGAGTCTTGCTTCAAAGGGTGACTTGCCGCTGGAAGACATGCGCGGCGCCTGGGCGGGCGAAATCGGCCACACCCAGTTCCTGCCCAAGGAATATGACGAGACCGCCGTCGATTTCGACGGCGACGGGCACCGCAACCTGCGGCGCAGCATCCCCGATGCCATGGCCTCATCCGCCGCCTTGCTGGTCAAGCACGGCTGGCAGGCCAACCAGCCGTGGCTGCAAGAGGTGAAGGTGCCAGCCGACATGCCGTGGGAAGAGGCCGACATCGCCATCGAGCATCCGCGCAGCCAATGGGCCAAGTGGGGGGTGAAGGGCAAGTTCAAGGCCGACAATTTCCCCGCCGCACTGCTGCTGCCGATGGGCAAGGACGGGCCGGCCTTCCTCGCCTATGACAATTTCACCAAGGCCTATCTGAAGTGGAACGAGTCGCTGGTCTATTCGACCACCGCCGCCTATCTCGCCACCCGCATCGCCGGTGCGCCAAGGGTCAGCCCCGGCAACGGCGAGGTGACGCCGCTCACTTACGAGCAAATCAAGGACATGCAGACCCTGCTGCAAGCCAAGGGCTATGACGTGGGCGACGTCGACGGCAAAATAGGCAAGGGCACCAGGCTCGCCGTGAAGGCCATGCAGATCAAGCTCGGCCTGCCGGCCGATTCCTATCCCACCCCGGAATTCCTCGACCGCCTGCGGAATGGGTAGGGCGCATTCATAGTGACAACTCACGCGGCGCGAGAATCAGCATAGTGTGGTGTCTTTAGAATAATACTTTCCAAAGATGGGAGAGAACAGCCGCCATACGAATAGGGAATGAAATTCAATTGCATCAAGGCGATTCCTACTGTGTTGATTGGATATGAACTCTGCAGGATCAAAGAAGGTTAAAATGGCCGCTCTCGGCGACGAACAAATACTTGAGCGCCCGAGCCGAAGCCGTTTCTTGAAACGCTATATTCTTCCGTCGGATTCTCACGAATTTGTTGGCCGCATATATGATCTTAGCATCGTTGCTTATAAATTCGAGACCTACGATGA
>JBKJQD010000410.1:0-7408 GCA_046594125.1 Aestuariivirga sp. | reverse complement strand
CTGGCTGGTGCCGCCCTCCATGCCGCCTGGCAATTGTCGCGCTTTGATGCGTCCAATGCCGCCCGCTGCCTTGAAGTTTTCAGATCAAACCGCATATTCGGACTGATCATAACCCTCTCCCTCCTGGTGGATTGCCTCCTCACATGACCGATGACCTTCTGTCGCTTGCCAGCGATGCCGTGGCCCATGCCTTGAAACTCGGTGCCGATGCCGCCGAGGCGCTGGCGGTTGAAGACCGCAGCACCGAACTGCAGATCAACGAGGGCCAGATCGAGAAGGTCGAGCAGGCGGAGGCCCGCGAGATCGGCCTCAGGGTGTTCAGCGGCAAATCCTCGGCAATCCTGTCGGGCAGCGTGCTGACGAGGGAGGCGATCCAGCGGCTGGCTGAAAAGGCACTGGCCATTGCAAAGCTGGCGCCGCCCGACTCCTTCTCCGGTATTGCCGATGCGGATCAGATTGCCACCACGTTTCCCGAACTCGATCTCGTATCCGATTACCTGCCGGGTGCCGCTGAGCTGGAGCAACTGGCGCGGACGGCGGAGACCACGGCGTTGGGCATCAAGGGGGTCAGCAAGTCGGGCGGGGCTGGCGCTTCATCAACCGACCGGCACATCGCGCTGGTGATCTCCAATGGTTTTGCCCGGAATTACCGGCGCACTGGTTTAGGGCTGCATGTCTCGGCCATCGCCGGTGAAGGTACGGGCATGCAGCGCGACTATGATTATTCGTCGGTCACGCATTTCTCCGATCTCCGGCCGCCCGAGGAGATTGGCCGCGAGGCTGGCGAGCGCGCCGTGAGGCGGCTTGATCCGCGCAAGGTGAAATCACAGGCGGTGCCGGTGATCTATGACAAGCGGGTGGCCTCGGGGCTGGTTGGCCACCTGCTGGGGGCCATCAACGGGGCGGCCATCGCGCGCGGTACCAGCTTTCTGAAGGACAGCCTCGGTCAGGCGATCTTTGGCGACCACATCACCATCGTCGATGATCCCTTGCGCCAGCGCAGCCATGGGTCACGGCCCTTCGATGGTGAGGGCCTGCCCTGCCAGCGGTCGAACCTGATCGACGCCGGGGTGCTGACCGGCTGGATCCTCGATCTGCGCTCGGCCCGGCAACTGGGCCTTAAGCCTACGGGTCAAGCTGCCCGGGGCTTGGGATCGCCTCCCGGTCCAAGTTCATCAAATGTTTACCTGCAGCCCGGCAAATATTCCCCAACGGAATTTATGGCGCAGGTCAAACAGGGGCTCTATGTGACGGAACTCATCGGATCGAGCATCAACATGGTGACCGGCGATTACAGCCGGGGCGCTTCGGGTTTCTGGATCGAAAATGGCGAACTCACCTATCCGGTGAGCGAGATCACCATTGCCGGCAATCTCAAGGACATGTTCCGCCACATGTATCCGGCCAACGACCTCGAGTTCAGGTCATCGGTCAATGCCCCCGCCTGTCTGGTGGAGGGCCTGACCATTGCCGGACTCTGAGGACCGGACAAAGGATTCAGAACTGCTGTTCGATGCGGTGCGCGAGGCCGGCCATTTGGCCATGACCCTGCTGCGCCAGAACGTGCGGCGCTGGTCGAAGAGCGATGGTTCGCAGGTGACCGAGGCCGATCTCAGGGTCGATGCCCTGCTGGCCGGACAGCTGCAGAAGGCCCGGCCCGCCTATGGTTGGCTGTCGGAGGAAACCCCCGACACGGCGGCGCGCCTGGCCTGCGAGCGGCTGTGGATTGTCGACCCTATCGACGGCACGCAAGATTTTATTCACGGCGGCAACGACTGGTGCATCGCCGCCGCACTGATCGAGAACGGGCGGCCGGTGATTGCCGCCGTCTATCGCCCGGTGCGCGAGGAATTCTTCTCGGCCATCGCCGGGGCGGGTGCTCTCAACAATGCCAGCCGGATTTCGGTAAGCGGCGGGGCCAGTCTGGCGGCGGCCCGCATTGCGGGAAACCGCAAGTCGCTCGGCCCGCTGGAAGGCCAAGGCATCGTGGCCGAGACAGTGCGATCGCTGCCGTTGCAGCTGCGCTTGTCCTACGTCGCCGCTGGCCGGCTCGATGGTGCGGTGTCAGTAGGCAACCGCAACGACTGGGATTTGGCGGCGGGCGACCTCATCGTCCATGAGGCCGGCGGACTGGTCAGCGCCACGACAGGCGAGACCTATATCTACAATCGGCCGCAGCCATGGCAGCAGGGACTGGTTGCCGCCGGTGCGAAACGCCACGCCGCCCTGATCAACGCCCTGAGGACACCATGAGCAAAAGCCCCGCCAAACCCGCACCGCAGCTGCTCCATCTGGTGTTCGGCGGCGAACTGGACGACATCAAGGGCGTCACCTTCAAGGACCTGGCCAAGCTCGACGTGGTGGGTTTCTATCCGAATTATGCCGAAGCCCAGAAAGCCTGGCTCGGCAAGGCGCGGGAAACCATCGACAATGCCCAGATGCGCTATTTCATCGTGCACCTGCACAAGCTGCTGGACCCGGCCACCGATACGGCGAAGAAGAAGCCTGCGAAGAAGGCCTAAAGCATCCCCTGCTGCTGCAACGCGCCCAGGGGATGGGCGGTGAGCGGGTTGTGGTGTTCGAGTTGTTGCAGGCGCGCCGATGCGGCGGCGCAATCACTGGTCATCTGGACTGTCAGATCGGCGATGGTCTCAAAGCGGCGGTCGGGGCGGATCAGGTCGACCAGTTCGACCATCAGCGTACGGCCGTAAAGATCGCCGTCGAAACCGATGAGGAAGATTTCCAGAAAGGTGCGGCCGGTGTCGAAGGTCGGGCGGTCGCCGAAATAGCCGGCGCCGGGCCAGGCGACGGCGCCTTTCAGGGCGGCATCGCGGACGCGGACCGCGTAGATGCCGCGGAAGGGTTCGGAGCCGGGATCGAGCACGATGTTGAGGGTGGGGAAGCCGATAGTGCGGCCACGCTGGTCACCCCGCACCACCTCGCCCATCACCATCCAGTGGTAGCCCAGTTCGCGGGCGGCATCGGTGACGTGGCCATGGTGCAGGGTCTGGCGGATCGAACTTGACGAAAACGGCGAATGGGCATCGCCGTCATCGGTCACCTGATCGACGATGGTGACGCCGAAGCCCAGTTCGCTCCCCAGTTCCGTCATGGTGGCGGGATTGCCACGGCGGCCCTTGCCGAAATGGAAATCATAGCCGGTCACGGCATGGCGGACAGCCAGACGCCCAACCAGGTGGCGTTCGATGAAGGCTGCAGGCTCAAGGTCCGAGAGATCGCGGTCGAAGGGAATCACCACCATGAAGGCGGCGCCGAGGGCCGCCACCAGGCGTGCCTTGATGGCGGGCGGCGTCAGCCGGAATACCGGTTCGCTGGGCTTGAAGAAACTGCGCGGATGCGGCTCGAAGGTGACGACACCCCAGGGCCGCCCGAGGCGCTCGGCTTCGGCGCGCGACACGCCGAGAAGCTTCTGGTGGCCGCGATGGACGCCGTCAAAATTGCCAATGGCCACGACGGCGCCGCGGAATTCCGCAGGAATCTCGTCGTCGCCCGAAATGATACGCATCGCCTTGATCCGCCTCAGTTCCACGTCAGGGCGGCAAGCGTTGCCACAATGCGGGCACCAGGCACAATGGCCCTGACGGCGGCTTCGGCGGCAGCGAGGCCCAAACTGGCATCGGTGATACCATCCGCCACCAGTATCGCATCAATACCAAAGTCGGTCGCACCCTTGATATCGGTTTCCGGTCCATCGCCGATCGCCAGAAGCGAGTCGCTATCGATTTTCTGGCCGCGCACCTGCTCTGCCTTGGCGAGGGCCAGTTCATAGATGGGGCGATAGGGCTTGCCAGCCATGAGCACAGTACCACCGGCCGCGGCATAGCGTTCGGCCAGGGCGCCCGCGCAATAGAGAATCCGCTCGCCCTTGCGCACAATCTTGTCCGGATTGGCGCAGATCATGGTCAGGCCGCGCTGGCGCATGCCGCTGAAAAGCGAGGTATAATCCTCAAGCTTGTCGTTTTCATCGTCGAAAAGCCCGGTGCAGAGCACCGCCTTGGCCTCTTCGAGCCCAACGCGGGCTAAGTCGAGACCGGCGAAGATCGACAGGTCGCGCCCCGGCCCCAGATGAAAGACTTTGCCGCCACCATGGTGCACAAGCAGGTCGCGCGTGACGTCGCCGGACGTGACAATGGCGTCATGACTTTCCGGCGCAACACCAATGTCGCGCAGTTGCTGCTCGACACCAATATGGCTGCGCGGCGAATTGGTCACCAGGATGACGGTGCCGCCATTGGCGCGGTGGCGCGACAACACGTCGACAGTGCCGGGCACCGGCTTCACGCCATCATGAACCACGCCCCAGATGTCGCAGAACCAGACGAGATAGCGGCCGGAAAACTGCTTCATGGGCGTCGTCAGGCGGCTTGCGGGCGGCGCTGCTGGCCGGGTGCTGCCTCGCCGGCGTCGCCGCGCACCTTGCGGGGCGGGGCGAAAAACGGGCCGCAGCCGAAGCGGGCGATCTGGGTGGCGGCGGTCGCTTGCTGGGTGGTGGCGATGTCGCTGGCCATGATCTGAAACTGCATGGCCCGGGAATACTGGGCAAAGTCGCGCCACGACGGCGACATGCCGAAGCCCGCGTCGAAGGCAGCAGCGCCAATCGCCAGAAAGCGCACCCCGAGATGGCGGAGCGAGGTCAGATCGAGGCCGCTCACCAGGACATTGGACAGGGCCATGGTGGCGCCGAGGCGGCCAAGTTCGGCCAGGCTCTCGATGCCGGTGTTGCCCAACGTACCGAGCGTCTCCTGGGTGATCTCAAAGACAATGCCGCTGGCCACGTCGCCTTCATGGCTAAGGATGGCGGTCAGGCGGGCCAGGTCGGCGCGTCCGGCCAGCGTCAGGGCGCCGAGCGGCACGAAGATGCGCAGGCCCGGCTGCTTGACGCGCAGGCGGCGCAGCACCGGCGCCACCTGTTTCAACAGGTGGACGTCGAGGGCGGCGCGCATGCCGCCGCGGTCGGCCTTTTCCATCAACTCGCGATGCAAGACGACATGGCCATGGTCGTCGGCGAGATTGAGCTGGGCGCGGTAATGGCTGGTGGCGCCGGTCGACAGTTCGATCACCGGCTCAAGCAGCAGGTCAAGATGCTCATTGGCCGGGGCCCTGCGCGGTTCCGGCTGTACAGTTTCATGTGGTACGGGCCGTGGAACCTCGCGAGGCTCTGGTTCGGGCCGTTGCATCATGCTCCGGATACCATCACGCAGGGCGCGCAGTTCGGCGGTGACCTCGTCGATCCGCCCGGGTGGTGGATGATCGACGCGCTGCTGCAGTGTCTCGAGGCGGGATTCGTATTCGTCGTGGGTGGCCGCAAAAGCCCCCAGGGTCTCATCGATGTGTCCCTGCCGTCCTTCAAGCCGCGACAGCCGCCAAAGCGGCACCAGAATGGCGATGATCTGGCCAACGGCGAGAACCAGGATGGCGCCAGCCACCGCATAGAGTTGATCGGCGCCGATGGCCACCATGTAGCCAGCACAACCCACGGCCACCAGCGCGAAGACCGCAAGGCCCAGCACCGTCGGCCAATCCCGAAACCGCATTCCCCGCCTTGTCCCCAATTCGTCCCCCACGAATCAATGAGGCCGGAGAGTAGCTGACTCTCCGGCCTCTGACTATGTCAGGTCGCAGCCGTTAATCAAGCGACCGAGGCGAGGATCTTTGGCATCTTGTCGCTGAAGATTTCATCGATCTGGTTTTCGTTGATCATCAAAGGCGGCGACAGGGCGATGGTGTCGCCCGAGATGCGGATCATCATGCCGACGTCATGGAAGCCGTTTTCCATGGCCTTGTAGGCGCGAAGTCCGGGCGAACCCTCGATGGGCTTCAGGTCGATGGCGGCCACCAGGCCGATGGTGCGGATATCTTCGACCAGCGGATGGCCCTGCAGCGTGAAGGCGGCATCGGCCCAGACATTTTCGAGTTTCTTCGCGTTCTCGAACAGCTTCTCGTCACGGTAGAGGTCCATGCAGGCCATGCCCGCGGCGGCCGCCATCGGATGACCGGTATAGGTATAGCCATGGAACAACTCGATCACATGGTCGGGGCCGTTCATGAACTGGTCATAAATGCCCTGCTTGACCATGCAGCCGCCCATCGGAACGGTGCCCGAGGTGACCCCCTTGGCGAAGGTCAGGATGTCCGGGATGACGCCGAAACGCTCGGCGGCGAAAGCCGCACCCAGACGTCCGAAGCCGGTGATGACCTCGTCGAATATCAGCAGGATGCCGTGCTTGTCGCAGATTTCGCGGAGCTTCTTGAGATAGCCCTTGGGCGGCGGCAGCACACCGGTAGAGCCAGCCATCGGCTCGACGATGACGGCGGCAATGGTCGAGGCATCATGCAGCGCCACCATGCGCTCGAGGTCTTCGGCGAGATGGGCGCCCCAGGCGGGTTCGCCACGGCTGAAGGCCTGTTCCTTGCGATTGTAAGTGTGCGGCAGGTGATCGACACCGGCGAGATGGGCACCGAACCACTTGCGGTTGGCGACCATGCCGCCCACCGAAATGCCGCCGAAGTTCACGCCGTGATAGCCGCGCTCACGGCCGATCAGGCGGGTCCTCGTGCCTTGGCCACGGGCGCGCTGATAGGCCAAGGCGATCTTCAGCGCCGTGTCGGCGGCTTCCGAACCCGAGTTGCAGAAGAAGGCATAGTTCAGGTCGCCCGGCGCCATGGTGGCGAGCCGCGAGGCCAGCTCAAACACTTTCGGATGGCCAAACTGGAAGGTGGGTGCGAAATCGAGTTCGGCGGCGGATTTCTGGATGGCCTCGACGATGGGGCCGCGGCAATGGCCGGCATTTGAACACCACAGGCCAGCACTGCCATCGAGGATGGGGCGGCCCGACATGTCGTAATAATGCATGTCCTTGGCGCGGGCAATCATGCGCGGGCGTTTCTTGAAGGCGCGGTTGGGGGTGAAGCCCATCCAGAACGGTTCAAGATTGTTGGGCGAGGGTTCCCACGAGGTGGCGCCTGCCAGATTCATCGGCTTGTTCATCGGTCATACTCCTGCGGACGATGACACCTGATAGCAGAAAGGCCCCCTGCAAGGAAATGCACCAGCTTCCGGCGTTGCCGGGGGCCAGATTTGCGTTCAGGATGGGGCATGACGGATTTTTGGGGCGCAATTGGTGACCGGGACGGCCTCTGAACGCAAGGTGGTGCTACGGACGGTGTTTTACATCGAGGGCTATGATCCCAGGGGACCGCAGCACTATCACCGGCTCTACCGGGATGAGGCCGCCAAACAAGCACAGGTAAACGGCCTGGCGGTGACGGTTGGGGCCAGGCGGCGGATCGACGAAGTGACCCATGCCTGGGATGTGGAGACGGCGGGGACGCGCACCTCCTACCGCTTCCTGCGTTATGACGACCTGATGCGCCAGCGCTGGTCACG
>JBKJQD010000327.1:0-6497 GCA_046594125.1 Aestuariivirga sp. | reverse complement strand
CAAGTGTACCGCATGAAGGCTCTACAGAAAAACCCTCATGGATTGCGCCGCCCGGAGGCCAGGAAAATCGATGCCTTCGGGCGTACGCTGGCGTGGGTGCGGGCCGACTCGTAGGCTGCCTCGACCAGAGCATAGGTTTTGAGATTGTCCTCGCCCGATGTATCCGCCGGCACGCCGGCACGAAGCGAATCGAGCATGTGTTTGCAGGTGTTGCGCGCGGCCTCCTGCGATACATGCCACGGCCTCGTCGTCCAAGACAGGAGTGGCGTGCCGACGCGGTCATCGAATGACAGCCCCTGCGCGGTAACGGTCATCAGCTCTCCCTTTTTCATGATGATCGACCCTTGCGACCCTTCGATCTCCAGCAGCGTCTCGGGGAAGGCATCATCCGAACGCCTTGCTTCATAGGTGCACTCAACGACCGAGACGGCTCCCGATGCGTGGCGGAGCGTCATCGTGGCCGTATCCTCGGCGCGAACCTTTGGATTGCGGCGCTGCGTCTCGCAATAGACACGCTCCACCTCGCCCAGGAACACGCGCGCAAGATCGAGAACGTGGATGCCGACGTCGAGAATGGCAAGACGCTCCTCGTCGTAAAAATAGGGTTGGCCCTTGTAGACGTCATAGCCCGTGCGGAAACAGATGCGCGCCCAGCTTGGTTCGCCGATGGTACCAGCCGTGATGACCTGTTTCACGCGCATCATCGCACTGGCAAAGCGAAAGTTCTCGTGGACCGCGAGCCATGCGCCGTGCGCCCTGGCGTTTTCAACGATGGCAACGCATTCGTCCCACTCCGGCGCGAAGGGCTTTTGAACCACGGTGGCAATCTTCCGCCCGGCCGTAAGTGCCGCGAGTTCCCTATGTGTATCCATGCGTGTGGTGATGTCCACGAGATCAAGCTGAACGGTATCGAGCATCAGCCTGGCATCCGTGAACCATTGCGCACCGAACCTCTCCCCCGCGGCTTTCGCCTTCGCCTCGTCACGATCGCAGACGGCAACCAGCTGTGCGCCATCGGATGCCAACTCATGCCAGGAGTTGAGATGGTTCTGGGCATAGAAGCCGCAGCCGATCAATCCGACACGGACAGGTGAGACAGCATTGTTCGTCATGTGTTGCGTCCTGAATATTCTAGATATGAATCGAGTAACCGCCATCGACGGGAATAGCCGTCCCGGTGATGAAGTCCGATGCGTGGCTTGCCAGAAAGACGGCAAGCCCCGCGAGATCCTCAGGCTGGCCCCAGCGGCCCGCCGGTGTGCGGTCCACCACTTTGGCGAACATTGCAGGGGCCGACTGCCTTCCGCCGCGCGTCAGCGGTGTGTCGATAAATCCCGGAAGAATGGCGTTTACCTGAACATTGTGCTGCGCCCAGGATACGGCCAGCGATTTGGTGAGTTGTACGACGCCACCCTTGCTCGCCGCATAGGGCCCAATAATGCCGCCCCCGAAGATCGATGACATCGAGCCGATGGTGATGATCTTGCCGCCGCCCGCCGCCTTGAACGCCGGAAGCACAGCCCTGGCACAGAGAAAGGTGCCCGTAAGGTTGGTATCGAGGATCGCGTGCCATTCCTCCAGCGAATAGTCTTCCGGCGGCTTCCTTATGTTGATACCGGCGTTGGCTACGAGAATGTCGATCCGGCCAAAAGTCCTGATGACCCCTTCGGTCATCCGCTCCACCGATGCTTCATCCGCGACGTCGGCCTTGATCGCCAGCGCCCGTCCGTCAATTGCGTTCAATCCGCTTACGGCTGCGGCGGTCTTGTCTGCGTTCCGCCCGGCAATTGCAATACTTGCGCCAGCAGCCGCCAAGCCCTTGGCTATGCCAAGCCCGATGCCGCCATTGCCGCCCGTAACCAGCGCAACGCGTCCCGTCAGATCGAATGGCCCAGTCATGTGTGTCAACCTTCCGGTTTGAGAAATTTGGAAATTTGCCGAGGCAGTCAGTCAGGCTCGACCCTGATCTTTCGCCGTTCCAGCCTTTCCAGCACTGTCGTTCGCGAACTGTCGGTAAAGACGGCGATGAAGATGATCGCACTGATCACAAGCGGATAGATGTAGGGGTTGGCGTTGGTCATCACGAGGCCGTTCTCGACCGTCTGGATGAGCACTGCGCCGAACACCGTGCCCAAGACACCGCCGCGGCCGCCGAAGAGGCTGGTTCCCCCCAGCACCGCGGCGGCAATCACCGGGAACTCTTTCTGAAAGCCGAATGTTGAAGAGGCAACCGCAACCTGGCTTCCGGAAACCAGTCCGCCTACCGCCGCACAGACGCCGCAAATGCAATAGACCGCGAACACGACGCGCTTCACGTTGATGCCGGCCTTGGCTGCGGCATCGGGGTCGGCGCCAATCGCATAAACCTGGCGCCCGAACGTTGTCAGCTTCAACACGGCAAGGGCAATGATCAGCACCACTGCGAAGACCCAGATGGCCGAAGGCACGCCAAGATAAGCGGTGCGGCCGAAGGTGAGGACGCTCTTGCTGAACGGCACCATCTTGTTGCCGGAGAAATACAGCGCGATGCCCCTGCCGATGAACAGGGTAGAGAGCGTGGTGATGAAAGCCGCAACTCGGAGCTGCGTGATCATGAGGGCATTGACCGCGCCGAAGGCAAACCCAAGCACTGCCACCACCGGGAAGGCCACAATCGGTGGCATTCCCACCAGGAAGACGCCAAGCACGGCGGCGCTCAGATACATGTTGGCGCCCACCGACAGATCGATGCCGGCGATCAGCAGGACGAATGTCATGCCGATGGCGATGATTGCGATATGGCTCGCCTGATTCACGATGTTGACGAAGTTCACCGGCGTCAAAAACCGGTCCGACATGAGGCCGAAGACGATGACGAGTGCCGCGAACAGGAGAAGCGGCGCATTTTGCAATACAAGAAGCGTGAACTTGCCACGGACGCCGTTCATTTCGTGGCGCTCCGGATGCCATCCCACATGGCGGCCCGCAGGAGTTCCTCGCGGTCGAAGCCGCCGCGCTCGAAGGTGGCGCGGATTTCGCCGTGCGCCATCACCATGATGCGGTCACACATGCCGACAAGCTCTTCGATTTCAGAAGAAATCATGAGGATGCCGGCACCTCCGGCCGCAAGGGAATTGATAATCTTGTAAACTTCGTTCTTGGCACCGACGTCGATGCCGCGCGTCGGCTCATCGAGGATGAAGACTTTCGGCTCCCGCAGCAGCCATTTGCCGATGACGACCTTCAGCTGATTGCCGCCCGACAGGTTCTTGACCAGTGTGCGGACGATGTCCTTGGCGCTGATCTGAACCGATGTGCTCATCTTCTTCACATCGGCGCCGAGGCGGGCGCGATCGATCATGCCGGCAAGGCCGCCCGCATAGTTCCGCAGCGACGACAGCGCGATGTTGTTGTCGACCGGCGCTTCCATCATCAGACCCTCGACACGGCGGTCTTCGGTGAGGAAGGCCATGCCGTGGTCCATGCAGATGGCCGGCGTGGGAGTGGCGACTGGTGTGCCGGCAATCGTGATCTCGCCGGCACTGAACGGATCGATGCCGAAGAGGATACGCGCCAGTTCGGAGCGGCCAGCACCCATGAGCCCCGATATGCCCAGCACTTCGCCCGCTCTGAGCGAGAATGAAATGTCTTTCACCGTGCCACGCTGGGTAATGCCTGAGACTTCAAGAACCGGGGCACTCTTCGCAACAGTGCCGCCGCGCGGCGGGAACAGCTGATCGATATTGCGGCCCACCATGAGTGAGATCATGCGCTCGATGGTCATTTCGGACTTCAACGAGCAGTCCACGACATGACCGTCACGAAGCACCACAATGTCATCACAGAGCCGCATCACGTCATCAAGAATATGGCTGATATAGATGATCGCGATGCCCTGCGATCGCAGGCGGTTGATGGTGTCGAACAGCCGGCCGGTCTCGCGCGTCGTCAGCGACGTCGTGGGTTCGTCGAATATGATCACCTTTGCCTTCGCACCGAGCGCCTTGGCAATTTCCACAAGCTGGCGCTCGCCCTGCGAGAGTTTGTTGACCAGTGTCGCGGGCGAGAGGTCGAGATCGACGGCCGCCAGGAGTTCCGCCGCCTTCTTGCGTGCGGCGGCACGGTCGATGAAGGGCAAGCCGGGAACCAGCTTGGGGAACTCGGTGATGAACAGGTTCTCGGCGATGCTCAGATTGCGGAACAAGTTCAGTTCCTGATGGATAAAGGCAATGCCCTGCCGCGCCGCGTCACGCGGACCCTTGGGCCTGTAGTCAGCGCCGTCGAACTGGATATGGCCTGCGTCCATCTGGTGTACGCCACCGATGATGTTCATCGTCGTGGACTTGCCGGAGCCGTTCTCGCCGACGAGGCCCAGCACGCGGCCCGCCCGCAGCGTGAAACCGACATTGTGCAAGACCTCGACGCCGAAGAAGCTCTTGCAGAGTCCTTCGCTCCTGAGCAGGGGAAGGCTCGTGGCGGTGGATGCCGTCTGTGATGCGAGAGTAACCGTCATCCGCGTACCAGCAGGCGGTGGCGCTGCGCGTCGATGATCGCGGCGGCCAGAATGATGCTGCCCTTGATCGCGAACACCGACGCGATGGGAAGGCCCATGAGCTGCAGACTCTTGTCGATGACGGTGAGAAACAGGACACCGAAGACTGTCCACACTATCTTGCCCTTGCCGCCAAAGAGGCTGACGCCGCCAATGACGGCAGCACCGACGACATCGAGAAGGATTCTTTGGCCGAGCACGGGCGTTCCGGTTTCGAGGCGGCCGGTATACAGAACGGACGAGATCGCGGCGCAGACACCGGAGATGACGAAGGCCCAGAAGATCACCCGGCGCACCGGCACACCGGAAACTGCCGCTGCCTTTGGGTTAAGGCCCACGGCATAGAGCCAGCGGCCATAGACCGTGCGGCTGAGGATGAAATGCCCAACTCCCGCGACAATCAAGACGACAGCAAGCGAAACCGGTAAACCTGCCACGCGGCCCTGCCCGATCTCGATGAATGCCCGCGGCAGATTGCCGATGCTACTCGCGTCCGTATGAACCGTCGTGTACCAGATCGCGGCCCCTGAAAAGAACATCATCGTCGTCAAGGTCACAATGAACGGCGGCATGTTGAACCGTGTGGTACACATTCCGTTGAAAACGCCAATGACACTGCCAACCGCAATGAAGGCCAGGATACCCGCCAATATCTCGAAGCCGGTTCCATTCGCATAGCCCGCATCACCCGTCATGACGGAAGCGCCAACGACACTGGCCATGGCGATGATCGACGGAGCCGAAAGATCAATCCCTGCGACAATCAGCACGAAGGTCTGGCCGATTGCCACGACCAGCAGAGGCATCATGGCGCTGAGAATGTCGAGAAGGGTATCAGCCGCCGCAATTTCCGGAACGATCGTCCACATCACCGCGAAATAGAGAACGGTAAGGACGAGGACCATATACTCGGACAGGAGCAGACGTTTCCACGCAGGCTGCTCGCGCGGTTTCGATGCGATCGTAGCGTCGGCAGAGGTCATTGAACGGTTGCTCGAAGAAATGCTGGGCGACTGGCGCCGCCACGGCCTTCAGCCGCGTCGGCGCCCAATTTCAGGTCAGCCGCCGTTCTGTTTCTTCCAGACGGTATAGCCCCACATCTCGGCTTGCTTTTCAGCGAGATTGGCCTGGGTGATGACGAAGCCCGGATCGAGCAGCAGCTTGTCCGGCTTCTTGCCGTCCCACATGTCCTTGAAGGCCTGGAACGCCATGTCGACTTCGAGGAACAGGTTCTGAACGCCGCAGGCATCAAGATATCCGTCCTTGAGGCGGGCATAGGCGCCTTCATCGCCATCGAAGCCGGCGAAGAGCACATGGCCCGGCTCGCCGCGCTTGTGCCACTTGTCGGCCGTCTGCAGCACCTGCTCGATCTGCGGATGCATGAAGTCCGACGAGGTGACGAGGAAATTGATGTCCGGATTGGCCTGGAGGGCGTTGGTGAGACCAGCGAAAGCCTTGTCGGCATTCCATTCGGTGGAGACGCGGGCCACCACTTCGATAATGTCGGCATTCTTGTCAACGACATCGAAGAATCCGTCACGGCGCTGGATGGCGTTCACGTCACCGAGATCGCCGATCAGCAGGCAGGCCTTGTACTTGCCGCCGATCTTCTTGGCCTCGTCGACGAGAAACTGGACGGTGTCGGCCATGATCTTGCGGTTGTCGGCCTGAATCGCCACGGAATAGGCGTCGCTCTCGGCTGGCGGACGGTTGAAGTGCACCATCGGGATGCCGGCTTCATTGGCGGCGCGAATTGCGGGGATGACGGCCTTCGAGTCGGTCTGGATGATCAGGATGCCATCGACCTTGCGGCCGATCATGGCCTTGACCTGCTCGAACTGCTTGTTGTCGTCGAAATCTGAAATGTTTTCCAGCGTTTCCCAGCCGCTTGCCTTGGCCTTCTCACGCATGATCTCGATGCCGGAAACCCAGAAGGGCGAAACCAGGCTGTCGAACAGCAGGGCAA
>JBKJQD010000276.1:0-2702 GCA_046594125.1 Aestuariivirga sp. | reverse complement strand
TATGCGGGTGCAGGCCAGCATGGCGTAGGCGGCTTCCGGAATCATCGGCAGGTAGATGGTGACGCAGTCGCCCTTCTTGACGCCGTGCTTTTTCAGCACATTGGCAAAGCGGCAGACGTGCTCGTGAAGTTCGCGGTAAGTGATCTTCTTGTCGTAGTAGGGATCATCGCCCTCCCAGATGATGGCGGTCTGATCACCGCGCTTCTTGAGATGGCGGTCGATGCAGTTGTAGGAGACGTTGAGAATTCCGTCCTCGTACCACTTGATCGACACCTTGATCTATTCGAACGTGATGTTCTTGATTTTGGTGGGGGCCTTGAACCAGTCGAGACGCTTGGCCTGCTTGGCCCAGAATTTCGCCGGGTCCTTCACCGACTCCGCGTACATCTTCTGGTAAGCCGCATCGTCGATGAGGGCATTTTTTTTCCATTTGGCTGGAACCGGATAAAGTTTCTCGAACATGGACGAAATCCTCCCAAACATGCCGTTGCTGGCGATCCTTTTGAGCTTCAAGTCTATAGCCTGCAATCCGACTCCTGTCTAAGACCCAGCGCATGACTTCGTTTCGTCACCTTGCCCATTTCCTTGCGCTGGCCCTGTTCTGGGGCCTGGCGCCGTCGCAATACCGCTACTGGGGCGAGGCCGGGGTGCCGGTGAGCCATATCCTCGTCTATACCGGATTTGGTCTGGCGGCATTTCTGGCGATCCTCGCCCGCCTGCGGCATGGGGCAGTGGGCTGGAACCGCGAAATTCTCACCTACAGCCTGATCTGCGCGGCGCTGATGAATGTGCCGTTCAGCCTCAGCCTGACCTTTGCCCGGCACGTTCCAACGGCGGAACTGGCGCTGGTGTTTTCGCTTTCGCCGCTGGTGAACTTCGCCGTCGGGGCGATCACCGGGCGCGAACCGCTGACTGGACGGAGACTGTTCGCCATCGCCCTGGGTTTTGCGGCCTGCGCGCTGCTGGTGAGCACCCGGCAAAAGGTGGTAACTGGCGAATCCTCATGGTGGCTGCTGGCAAGCTTCGTCAACCCGCTACTCTATGCCGCCTATAACTGGTACGCCCATGGTCACTGGCCGAGAGGCGGCACGACGTTCTCGATCGGTGCCGCCGAAAGCCTGTGGACCGGCATTCTGGCGCTGCCGTTCTTTCTGGTTCTTGCCGCCCCCTGGTACATTACCTATTCGAGCTTCGCCTATTGGAGCATCGCCGCCGCCACCGTCATGTGGGTGATCGAGCGCGTTTCGTTCTTCACGCTGATCCGCGAAAAGGGTGCCACCTATACGGCGCAGGCCGTCTATCTTTCGGCCCCCGCCGCCGTGATCTTCGCGGTGATGTTCTTCGGCGGCAGCAACGACGTCTGGATCTGGATCGCGCTGTCCATCCTGATGATAGCACTATGGCTCAACAATTCCGGGCAAGCCGCCAGACCGAAGTCCACTTGATCTCGGCATCCTCAAGGTCACGCGTCACGCGCACGCGATACTCGGCAAGGTTTTCGAGGTTGTGGCGCGGCAGGTAACTGCGGCCGGGATCGCCGATCAGCACCGTGGAGCCTTGCGCCTCCGCTGCGACGAGCCAGTAGTAAACGCGGTCCGCCAATTTCTGCTCGTAGAACAGGTCGCCAACGAGGATGACCTCGGCGGCGGGTGGCGGGGCGGCCAGAAGATCGGCGGAGGTGATGCTCAATCTTCCCTCCCCCTTGTGGGGAGGGATCGAGGGTGGGGGTCCACGAGTCGAGTCCTTGGCCACCCCCACCCCTAACCCCTCCCCACAAGGGGGAGGGGAATCAAAATTGAGTTCGGCGTTGAGGGCGATGGCTGCCACCGAGAACAGATCGATGTCGGCTGCAAGGGCGTGACTTGCGCCAGCTTTGAGGGCGGCAATCGCCACCAGGCCCGACCCCGAGGCCAGATCGATGACGCTCCGTCCACGGACGATTTCGGCGTGGTCGAGGATATGCCGCGCCAGGGCCTGGCCGCCAGCCCAGGCAAAGGCCCAGAACGGCGGGGCTAAGCCCATCTCGCCCAGTTCCTCTTCGGTCTTCTGCCACAGGGGCACGGCTTCATGGGCGAGATGCAGCAGCACTTCCGGCACCAGCGGCGGCGCCATGACGGAGGTATTGGCGCGCACGAAGGCAGCGCGGTCGATCACCTTCACGGCCTGGCGCCGCCCATCTTGCAGATGTGTTTCCATTCCTCCGCCGTCACCGGCTGCACCGAGAGCCTGGAGTTCTTGACCAGCACCATGTCCTTCAAGGCAGGATCAATCTTGATGGCGTCGAGCGTCACCGCTTTCGGGACATCGGCCAGCGCGCGGATATCAACGCATTCCCATGCCTCGACATCCGAAGTCGAATCGCGGTGCGCCAGCTTGCAGACTTCGACGATGCCAACCACCGCCTTGCCTTCGTTCGAGTGATAGAAGAAACCCCGGTCGCCGAGTTTCATCAGCCGCATGTTGTTGCGCGCCTGATAGTTGCGAACGCCGGTCCATTCCTCGCCAGCCGCGCCCTTGGCCTTCATCATATCCCACGACCAAGCCTCAGGCTCCGACTTGAACAGCCAATAGGCCATCACTTGGCCTCCGGATTCTTCAGCGCCCATTTCCACGCCCGGATTTCGACAGAGGCGAAGAGCCCGGCCGTGCTATAGGGACCGGCATCGGCAATGGCCGTGGCGGACCGCGCGGCTGCCACGGCC
>JBKJQD010000237.1:0-11223 GCA_046594125.1 Aestuariivirga sp. | reverse complement strand
GGTCTGTTCGCCTTGGCCGGCCCGCGCGCGGTCCTGGCACAGGACACGGGCAAGACCGCATCGATCAGCACCGTGGCCCCGCAATCAGCGGCCAAGCTGGCAACCCAAACCGAAGTTGTCGTTGATCGCGGTGAAGTTCCGATGCTTTCGCCGGGCTCCAGCGAAGCCATGGACGGCGCCATCGCCATCTATGAGGAAATCGTCGCGGGTGGTGGCTGGCAGCAACTGCCCATGAAAAAGCTAACCAAGGGCAACAAGGGCGCACCCGTCGTCGCCCTGCGCCAACGCCTGGTGGCGGAGAATTATTTGCCA
Organism: Aestuariivirga sp.; assembly: GCA_046594125.1. Taxonomy (GTDB): domain Bacteria; phylum Pseudomonadota; class Alphaproteobacteria; order Rhizobiales; family Aestuariivirgaceae; genus Aestuariivirga. The sequence goes on along the minus strand of JBKJQD010000237.1, from coordinate 10,911 downwards.
TTCGATACCCTGAATGGCGACAATGCCGAGACCTACGACTCCGAACTGGAAGAGTCGGTGCGCGCCTTCCAGATCAACCACGGCGTCCTGCCCAGCGGCACGGTCGCCGAGAAGACGCTGGCCGCTTTCAACGTCACGGCGGACGAACGCCTTCAGGCCCTGCGCGAGAACGTGCCGCGCGTGCGGACCTATGCCGAAGGTCTGGGCAACCGCTACATCCTCGTCAACATTCCCGGCACCCAGCTTGAATCGGTGGAGAACGGCACGGTTTATTCGCGCCACAACGTGGTGGCCGGCAAGCTCGAGCGCCCCTCGCCCGCGCTGATCAGCAAGGTCAGCGACATCAACTTCAATCCTTACTGGAAAGTGCCGGCCTCGATTGTCGAGAAGGACATCGTTCCGCAGTACATGGAAGACCCAAACTATCTCGATGCCAACCACATCCGCGTCTTTGACGGCGTTGAGGGTCCCGAGGTCGATCCCACTCTGATCGACTGGACCAGCGAAGCGCCCGACCGCTATTTCTTCCGTCAGGATCCCGGCGACTTCAACTCGCTGGGCCTCGTGAAAATAAATTTCCCCAACAAGCACATGGTCTATATGCACGACACGCCGCACCGCGAATTGTTCGGGCGCAACGTGCGCTTCGAAAGCTCGGGCTGCATCCGCGTCGATGGCGTTCGGACTCTGGTTAATTGGGTGATCAACGGCCAGGACGGCTTCGACGACACCCAGTACGAGATGCAGACCGCTTCCCAGGAAAACTACGATCTGCCCATCGCCGATGGACCCGGCGTCCGCTTCATGTATCTCACCGCCTGGGCCACCGAAGACGGCCGCGTCAATTTCCGCCCCGACATCTATGGCCTCGACGGCACCGGCTTCATCCTCGGCCAGCCGGAACCGCAGAGCTTCTGACAGCGGCATTCATTGCATGGCCCGCTGCCTGTGCTTTATTCACATTGAAAAACAGCTTGACCCGTGATAAGCTGCCGCCGTGCGACTCCATGCGATCGCTTGGCTGCGGCTCCGCTTGGTCACGCATTTTTGGGGGCTTTCTGTCTGAAGTTTAACCCAAACTATAAGGAAGCTTGCATGTCGAGATTTACAAAAACAGCATTGGCGCTTGCCCTGTCCGCCGCCACGGTCGCAATGGTCCCGTCGCCTGCGTCTGCCTTGGTGGTGGCGTCAGGTTTCCGTGTTGGCAACTTCACCTTCTTCACTCCAACGGCGATTGTGCCGATCAACGGCGCCGCTCTTGCGGTTCCTTTTTTCGTCCCGGCGCCAACCCGGGTGGTCATCACGTTTTCCGCCGAATGCGCGGTGGACGCCGTCGCGGGTGTCAATGACGCCTGGATCGACATTGACATCCGCATCGACGGGGCGGTGATCGTTCCGCCGACCGGCGGCACGCTCGAGGCGTTCTGCACGGCCAACGGCACAGCTGGATTCGATGGCTATACGCACCCGTCTATCACCGTTGTGGCCAACGTCGCCGCAGGTGCCCACAACGTGAGCATCCTAGCCCGCCGCAATAATGGAGCGACCGGTGGCTGGATCGGCGACTCGTCAATCGTCCTCGAACGCTAACGCCTTCGCCCGGCGTGGCACCAGTGCTGCGCCGGGCATTGTTAAGGCAGATTGTCCCTTAGAAAAATATCGATGCGAATCCGCTCCTGGGATTCGATCAGCGGTACGTTGTCGGCTTTTGACATCAGCACGCGAACCGCGCTGCGCACTTCGTGGCCCGGATCCTGATTGATCACCGCATCAATGGTACCGCGGATCAACGCCTTGCGGTTGCTGTCGCTCAGGTCATGGGCAATCAGCACAATGTCCCTGGGTCTTCCCGCCGCATCGAGCGCCGATACAATGCCGCGCGTGCCGCCGCCGACGTTGTAAATACCGATCAAATCGCTGTGCTCAGCCAGCAGTTGCGCCGTCATCTCCTCGAGCTTGCGCCAATCGTCGCGTGATTCGCGCACCGGCAACATGCTGAGATGGGGATACTCATGGGTCATCACCTGCTCGAAACCAAACTGGCGCTCGATGTGGTCGCGCAGCGCCAGTGACCCGGCGATGAGGCCGACCTTGCCTGTCATGCCGCGCAGGAAGCGGCCCATCAGACTGCCCGCCGTGCGCCCGGCCGAGGAATTGTCGATCCCCGCATAGTGAATGCGCTTGGAACCCGGTACATCGGAGACCAGCGTCACCACCGTGACACCGCGCGCCGCCAGCGCATTGATTGCCTCGCGCACCGCCGGATGATCAAGTGCCGCCACCGCCACGCCATCGAACATGTCGCCGATACCGTCAAGTGTACTGGCCAGCAGATCGCCGTCGAAGACATCAACGCGCTTCACCGAGATCGACACACGCTCGCCGCTCATGCGCTCGGCCACGATGCGGACTTCCTCGTTGATGCGCTCCCAGAAGTCGCCGCTGCGCTCGGGCAGCACGAAGCAGAAGCGGTATTCGCGCGAGCGCGCCAGCCTGGCTGCGATGCGGTCCGGCTGATAGTTCAGTTCACGGATGGCAGTCTCGACCCGGCCCACGGTGACGACGCGCACGCCCGGCCTGCGGTTCAACACCCGGTCGACGGTGGCGACACTGACGCCCGCCACCCGCGCCACATCCTGTATGGTAACTTTTGCCATCTATGTGTCCTTGAACCTGACCGGCGGTGATCGCTCGGGGATAAGGCCCGAACGGAATTTCTGCAAGACAACCTGTAGCAGAAGCCCCACCAGCAGCATGCGGATATAGGACGAGCGTGTCACCCATTCGGGCGGCAGCCGGTTGGTGAAGATTTCGGTCATCGACCAAAGCGCCCAGATGGCCAGTGCCCCGGCAATGGCGCCGCGATTGTTGCCGGAGCCTCCGGCCATCAGCATCACCCAGACGAGAAAGGTGACGAGCAAAGGCTCGGTGGCGGAGGGCGACAGGAACTTGAAATAATGCGCCGACAGCCCTCCGGCGATCCCCATCAGCGCGCAGCCGATGACGAAGGTCTGGAGGCGGAACCATTCGACATCCTTGCCCGCCGCCCGCGCTGAGGCTTCGTTGTCGCGGATGGCGCGCAAGCTGCGGCCCCACGGGCTATCATGCAGCCGGGCGCTGATCCAGTAGACTCCCGCGACGATCACCCAGACGAATACCATCAGCACGATATCCGAGCCGCGGCCCTGCACGAATTCGCCGAAGGGCCGCGGCACGCCGGAAATCCCCAGGCTGCCATTGGTGACCCAGGACTCATTGACGATCACCAGACGAAGAATTTCAGCGATGCCGATTGACGCCATGGCGAGATAGTCGCTCTTCAGACGCACGCAGATCTTCGCCACCGCGAAGCCAGTGAGGCCCGCCACCAGTGCCGCCACCGCAAGCCCCACCGGGACCGGCATGCCGAAGCCGCCGAGATGTTTGTCCGAGGCGTCCGTCGTCATGATCGCCGAGGCATAGGCGCCGACCGCGAAGAACCCGGCAATCCCGGCATTGAACAGCCCGCCCATGCCCCATTGGATGTTCAGCGCCAGGCACAGGATCGCATAGATGCCGCCAGCAATCAGTACACTGACGATATAAAAGAACAGCCCGGTCATCTCCATTACAGCAGCCTTCCCTTGAACAGGCCCTGCGGCCGGAAGATCAGCAGCACCACCATGATGAGGAAGGCCACCGCCGATTTATACGACGGCGAGATCAGCGGATTGTCACCGATCCAGTTATAGGTTGAAAGCTCTTCGGCCAGCCCGATGATCAAGCCGCCGGCAATCGCCCCCATCGGCTTGCCGATGCCGCCCAGCACCGCTGCGGCAAACATGGCGAGCAGCAGGTTCCAGCCGAGATTGGGATGCATGCTGGTGTCCATGCCAGCGAAAACGCCAGCCGTCGCTGCTAGCGCCGCACCAATGACCCAGGTCGAGCGGATGACTTTCTCCGTATCGAGCCCCGCAACCGCAGCCAGTTCCGGCTCATCCGCCACGGCGCGCATGGCCCGGCCAAGTTTCGAGCGCGACAGAAACAGATGCAGTGCCACGGCAATCACCAGTGTCAGCACGATCACCTGCGCATGCAGCGCCGCGATGCGGAACGTCTGGAACAACACCAGCGGCGGCTTGACACCCGGAATGAAAACCTGATTGCCGGAACTCCACAGCAATTGCGCCAGTGAGCGGAAGATCAGCGCCACGCCAAACGACGAGATCACTGTGTAGATGGTGGGCAGCTTGCGCAGCGGCTTGTAAAAAAACCGGTCAACGGCGAGTGCTGAAACGACGGCGAGAGCGATACCGAAAGGCAACAGCAGCAGCGGATGCACCGGGATAAACCACACGGCGGTCAGCGTGCCATAAGCACCGATGGTCATCAGGTCACCATGGGCGAAATGCGCGAAGCGCAGGATGCCGAAGATCATCGAGATGCCCACCGCCCCCAGCGCATAAATGCTGCCGATGATCAGTCCGGGGATCAGGTAGAGATTGATGAATTCGATCATGCAGCCTCAGCACCCCCGAGGAAGGAACGGCGCACTGTGTCGCTGGCCAGCAGCTCTTCCCCGCTTCCGGACATAAAGTTTCGCCCGTTGACGAGGACGTGGCCGCGGCTGGCGATGCGCAGCGCCTGCCGGGCATTCTGTTCCACCATCAGGATGGTGACGCCGGACCTGGCGATGCCGAGCAGCAGGTCGAAGATTCGTTCGAGATAGGCGGGTGACAATCCCGCCGTCGGCTCGTCGAGCAGCAGCAGCTTCGGTTCACTCATCAGCGCCCGGCCGATCGCCACCATCTGGCGCTGGCCGCCGGAAAGCTCGCCCGCCGGCTGGCGCAACTTTGCTTGCAGGTCGGGAAACAGCGCCAGCACCCTGGCCAGAACCGCCACCTTGTCGCGGGGCGGTGCCGCGTAGGTGCCGACGTCGAGGTTTTCGGCGACTGTCAGAGACGGAAACACGTTGCGGCTCTGTGGCACGGCGGCGATGCCGAGCGGCACAAGTTTCGGCGCCGGAAGCCCGGTAATGTCCCTGCCCGCAAAAGTGATGGTGCCCGCCGCGACAATCGTCAGTGCAAAGATCGATTTGAGCAGCGTCGACTTTCCAGCACCATTCGGGCCGATGATCACCGCGATGCCGCGCTCTTCGACATCAAGCGCGACATCCTCGATGACCGGCAAGCCGCCGTAGCCCGCCGTCAGTCCCTTGACCGAGAGCAGCAGGCTCATGCCGGCATCTCGTATTTGCCGCCGCCAAAATAGGCCTCGATGACGCGTTCGTCGGAACGGACCTCGGCGACGCTGCCCTGCATCAGCAGCCTGCCCTGCGCCATGACCACGACGCTGTCGCAGAGCTTCGACACGTAGTCGAGGTCATGCTCGATGAGACAAAAGGTCAGACCGCGCTCGCGGTTGAGGAGTTTGATCTTGCCGGAAATCTTGGCCAGCAGCGTGCGATTGATGCCGGCCCCGATTTCATCGAGCAGAATGATCTTGGGATCGCGCATCAGGGCGCGGCCCAGTTCGAGGAGTTTCTTCTGGCCCCCCGAAAGATTGCCGGCCCTCTCACCAGCCACGCGCTCCAGTTCGAGGAAGGCGATGGTGTCGCGCGCCGTTTGATAAATCCTGCGCTCCTCGGCCTCGAAGCGGCCGCGCCGGAACATCACGTTGAAAACATTTTCACCAGCCGGTGCGAAGGCCGCCGCCATGAAGTTTTCCAGCACCGTGAGGCGCGTGAATTCCTGCGGGATCTGAAACGTGCGGGCAAGGCCCCGGATGGCACGCTCATGCGGCTTGAGCCGGGTAATGTCCTCGCCCTGCAGCAGCACAAGGCCCGAGGTCACCGGCACATGCCCGGCCAGCGCATTGAACACCGTGGTCTTGCCGGCACCATTGGGGCCGATCAGCCCGGTGATATGGCCGTCCGGAATCTCAAAACTGACATCATCGACGGCCCGGAGGCCGCCGAAGCTGACGCTGAGGTGATCGACGTGGATCATTTTCGCTGCTCTCTCGATGACCGCCCTTAAGGCGGTCATCGAGAGAAAACCAGGTTACTGCATAACCGCCGTCTGCTTGTACTTGTCGCCATCGACCACGAATTTGCCGATGAAACCCAGTACATCGCCCGCCGCGTCGAAATCATAGGCACCGCCAGCACCATCATAGTCGATGTCCTTGCCGTCCTTGATCAGCGCCTTGGCCTTGGCCCATTCGCCGGGTCCGATCTTCTCGCCGGGTGCCGAGGCCACATCGCGCAGTGCCGCTGCAATCTTGGTGCGGTCGGCGGAACCAGCCTTCTCGATGGCCAGCAGCGCCAGGAAGGTCGCGTCATAGGTCTGGTCGACGAAGGCCTTGTCGGCACCGTCCTTGAATTCGGCGTTGAACAGTTCGTGCAATTTCGCCTGGGCCGGATTGTCGGCTGGCGAGGTGGGTGACGAGAAGAACGAGGTCTTGAGCGCCTCGGCGCCCACCTCCTTGATCAGCGCCTCGTCACGCAAGCCATCGGTGCCGATGAAGCGCGTAAACAAGCCGCCTTCGATGGCCTGCTTGACGATCTTGCCGCCCGAGTCGCCCGCATAGGCGACGACCACCAGCGCTTCGGCTCCGCTCTTGGCGAGAGAGGCCAGTTCTGAGCGGTAGGAATCTTTTTTCTCTTCATGCTTCACTTCGGCCACCACTTCGCCGCCGAGCTTCTTGTAATTGTCGATGAAGGTCTGGCCGATACCGACGCCATAGTCATTGTTGACGAAAGTGACGGCGACCTTCTTGATGCCCTCGTCGAGCACCATCTGGGCCAGTACCGCGCCCTGGTAATTGTCGGACGGCACGATGCGGTAGAGCAGGTCGTTGTCCTTGACACCGGTCATGGCGGGGGACGTGGCGGTGGGCGACAACTGCACGACGCCAGCGGGGATCGACACGGCTTCGGCCGACGCGATGGTGGTGCCCGACATGAGGGCACCCATGATCACCGGCACGTTTTCGATGTTCACCAGCTTGCCCGCCGCATCGACCGCACCCTGGGACGATCCGGTGGTGTCGCCATAGACGGCGACCGCCTGCCCGTCGAGCAGTCCGCCCTGATCGTTCACCTGTTTGATCGCCAGATTGGCGGCGTTCTGCAGCGGCGGAATGAAGCTGGCGATGGGTCCGGTAATGTCCATCAAAATGCCGATCTTGGTGTCGGCGGCCAGCGCCATGGCGCTCGTTCCGAGCAGGGCCGCGGCGGCGAAAAGTGTCGTGTATTTTTTCATTGTGGTTCCTCCCGTTTGTTGTTGTGCCCGATGCTACTTGAGCGGCCCTTGGGCTGTCATCTGGAATCGCTCAAATCACTTGCGTTTTGAAGTTTCCCGGCAGCGACACCTCAAGAAGCTCAAGATCCGGGGTTACGCCGCTGTAGCGCGTGGCCATGTCCGGCGGGATGACGAAGGCATCGCCGCGCGCCAGGCGGCAGGGCTCCTTCCCCTCACCCTCAAGCGCCATTTCGCCCATTGTTACGAACGTGAAAAGAATATCACCACTGTGTTTCGTCCATGGCGAAGGCTGGCCAATGGGTCTGGCCACCATCACCGAGGCGACACCCCCGGTATTGGCGTTGATCGTGGTGTCGCGCGCCTCGAAGCCCGGAATGCGGAAGGGTTTGAAAACACCATCCTTCGCCAGACTGTGCACGAAGCGTTGGCCATCCCACTGGCGCCCGGGCTGAAGAGATGCAGTGGGCAGCGTCATGGTGTGATCGATTTCGGTGATGTGTTCCGCCGGAACACCGATCTCGATCACTTCGATGCCATCTGCCGCATGCAGCACTCTATGCCGGATGCGCGGCGGCTGAATGAAACAGTCGCCCGCCGTCAGCCGCCGCACCCCGCCCTGGTCTTCGTAGAGCACATCGACCCAGCCCCTGATGCAGAAGATGAGCTGGAAGCCCACCTTGTGGAAATGCACCATGTCGGGCACCGGCCCGTCGGGTACGCGGATGTGCGAGGCGATCATGGCGCCGCCCAGCCGCGAGGGCACCAGATCACGATACTCCATGCCGGCCCGGCCGATGATCCACGGCGCCTGATCGGCAAGACGGCGCACCACGAAGGCATGCTCGGTCGGCGGCAGGACCAGAGGCGGGTTCAAGTCAGCGATTTCGATCCGCGTGCCGTTTGGCGCGGTCAATTCGCGCTGGCCGCCGGCAAAACCATCCGGGTCTTCGCACAGAATGCGCAAGGTTCCAGGCGGCTCCGGCGCGCCATTTTCGATGCGGATGCGCAGACCATGGCCGGAGAGCACCGCCACTTGCGGATTGTCCGCCGGATAGACCATATCCAGCCGCATCTTCAGCGTACCCATGTAGAACGGCAGATCGTCGCGCAGTTCCCGCGTCGGAAGTCTGACCTCGGCGCGGATTTCAGCCACGGCGGTTTGTCCCTCGCCTCATACCGACACCTTTGCGTATTTCGGCTGCTGCCAGATGCTCTCCGCCAGAACGCGTTTGAGACTTTGCACCGCCTGCCAGCAATCGGCATGGCGGATCACCAGCGGCGAGACGCCGAAGCGGATGGCGTCTGGCTTGCGGAAGGACGAAACAACCCCCAAATCGATCAGCGCCTCGACCACCGAGCCAGCACCAGGAGAGGAGAACGACACATTGCCGCCGCGCCGCCCATGATCAAGCGGCGAATTCACCACGACACCCAGCGGCCCGCATTCCTGCTTCAATGCGGCGATGAGAAAATCGGTCAGCGATTTGTGCCTGGCCCACAGCTTCGCCGGTTCGATCTTCGGCCAGATATCGAGCAGGGCGGAAGCCAGCTCGTCCGCCCCCACCAGCGGTGTACCGGTGAGGAATTTCTTGACGCCGTCATGGGGCTCGAAATCGCGCGCGAAGGCATAGACATCGGCGTGGCCCATCCAGCCAGAAATCGCTGGCCAGACATCGTCGCCAATTCCGGGTTTCAAGTAAATATAAGCAGGGCCGCCCGGACCCGAACACAGATACTTGTAGCCGCAGCCCACGGCAAAATCCGTATCAGCGCCCGTCACATCGACCGGCACGGCACCGGCCGAATGCGACAGGTCCCATACGGTGAGGGCGCCCTGCCCATGGGCGGCCCTGGTCACCCGCGCCATGTCCCAGCGCTCGCCGGAGCGGTAGTCGACATGACTGAGGGCCGCCACCGCAATGCTGGCGTCCAAGGCCGCCACTGCATCATCTTCGCTATCGACGAAACGCAACGACAGCCTGCCCCCGGAGGCCCGCACAATGCCCTGCAGCACATGCACGTCGGTTGGAAAATTGCCGTTCTGGGTGAGGATCACTTGGCGCCCGGACCGCAGCGCCAGCGCGTGACGCACCGCCTTGTACTGGTTGAGCGTGGTCGAGTCGCACATCACCACCGTGCCTGGTGCCGCCCCGATCATCGGCGCAATGGCATCGCCCAACAGCGAAGGCATCTCCAGCCATTGCCGCTGGCTCCAGCCGCGGCGGCGCAGGTTCACCCAATCATCGAGCAGGCCTTGCGCCTTCTGCCGCACGGATTTGGGCATCGGACCCACCGAATTGGCATCCATGAAAATGACGCCTTCCGGCACTTCGAACAGGTTACGGATCGCCGCGAAGCCGTCTCGGGCATCAATTTCCTGGGCCGTGGCAAGGCTGACGCTGGACATGGTGAAACCTAATCACGCCGCACCAATTCTTGCAATAGTGAAAGAGTCTTGCAAATCTGCAAGAGACGGCCATAATTCAACCATGGCCAAAAACATCAAACTCGCCGCCGATATTGGCGGTACTTTCACTGACATCGTACTCGAATCCGGGCTGAACCGCTGGAGCGGCAAGGTACTCACCACCACCCGCGCGCCGGAACTGGGCGTCATCGAAGGCATCAAACTGGTGCTCGGCCAGTCCGGCCTGAGCCTCAGGGATATCGGCGTCTTCATCCACGGCACCACCCTGGCCACCAACGCGCTCATCGAACGCAAGGGCGCCACCACCGCCTTCATCACCACCGAGGGTTTCCGCGACATTCTCGAACAGGGCTACGAAAAGCGCTTCGACCATTATGACCTGATGATCGACCGCTCCGAACCACTGGCACCGCGCCCCTTGCGCTTCACGCTGCGCGAGCGCCTGTCGTCAGCCGGCGACGTTCTGATCCCGCTTGATGAATCATCACTCCCCGCTCTCGCCCAGCGCCTCATTGCCGAGGATGTCAAAGCCGTGGCCATCGGCTTCCTTCACGCCTATGCCCACGATGCCCACGAGCGCCGGGTGCGCGAGGTTCTGTCGCGGCTGTTGCCGAAGGACGTAACCATCTGCATCTCGAGCGAAGTAGCGCCCGAGATTCGCGAGTATGAGCGCTTCTCGACCACCGTCGCCAATGCCTATGTGCGACCGCTGATGGCGGGATACCTGCACCGCCTGTGCGATCAGGTGAAGGACATGGGGCTGAATGCGCCGCTCTTCCTGATGATGTCGGGCGGCGGCTTGACGACACTCGAAACCGCCGTGCGCTTTCCCATTCGTCTCGTCGAGTCCGGCCCGGCGGGCGGCGCCATTCTCGCCAGCCAGATCGCCGCGGAGTGCGCCTTGGGCGAAGTGCTGTCCTTCGACATGGGCGGCACCACGGCGAAAATTTGTTTGCTGACCGATGGCCAGCCCGAACGCGCCCGCAAATTCGAGATTGCCCGCGCCTATCGCGACATGAAGGGCTCCGGCATTCCGGTGCGCATCCCGGTGATCGAGATGGTGGAGATCGGCGCCGGTGGCGGCTCCATCGCCCGCGTCGACAAGCTGAACCGCATCACCGTCGGTCCCGACAGTGCGGGCTCGACGCCCGGTCCCGTCTGCTATGGCCGCGGTGGCACCGAACCCGCCGTCACCGACGCCAATCTGGCGCTCGGCAAGATCGACCCCGCCTATTTCGC
>JBKJQD010000012.1:0-5565 GCA_046594125.1 Aestuariivirga sp. | reverse complement strand
GAAGCCATAACCCGGATGCACCGCCTCGGCCCCGGTGGCCAGGCAGGCCTCGACGATACGCTCGATCAGCAAATAGGATTGCGCGGCGGCGGGGGGACCGATCAGCACCTTTTCGTCAGCCATCTCGACATGGAGGGCGCGGGCATCGGCCTCGGAATAGACAGCGACCGTGGCAATCCCCATCTTGCGCGCCGTCTTGATCACCCGGCAGGCGATCTCGCCGCGATTGGCAATCAAAATTTTCTTGAACATGGAACCCCTTGGCCGATTGTGTGACGGTTCTAGACTGCCGGGCCACGGGGAGCAACTGGCCGAAGGGCGAAGATTTCCGAAGACTGGGGCGCCGGATCGGCTATATGCCGCGTCCATGTCCGATCAAAATGACCTGATTTACGGCGTCCATCCCGTCGCCGAAGCCTTGAAAAATCCCAAGCGGCGCTTCGTGGGCCTCAAGGCCTCGAAGAATGCCGCCGACCGCATTGCGGCGGAGATCGCGGCTTGTGGGATCGTGCCGGAGATCATTCACCCCCGCGACCTCGACAAGGCGCTGGGGGCCGATGCCGTGCATCAGGGCCTGCTGCTGGAAGCCAGGCCACTGGCCCAGCCGCGGCTTGACCAGATCGAAAAATCGGGCCTGGTGGTGCTGCTCGACCAGGTCACCGACCCGCATAACGTTGGGGCCATCCTGCGCACCTGTGCGGCCTTCAATGTCACCGCCCTGGTGGCCACGGCCAGGCATTCGCCGGAGGGTTCGGGCGTGCTCTTCAAGTCGGCGTCGGGCGCCTATGAGCATGTGCCCTATGTCAAGGTCACCAACCTGTCGCGGGCCATGGCGGAACTGAAGGACTATGGCTTCCGCATCGCCGGTCTCGACAGCGAGGCGCCTTCGCTCATTTCGGAGATCGACCGGACGCCGCCGCTGGCCATCGTGCTGGGGGCTGAGGGCAAGGGCCTGCGCCAGCTCACCCGCGACACCTGCGACCACCTCGTCCGGCTTGATCTCGACGGACCGATCAAGAGCCTCAACGTCTCCAACGCCGCCGCCGTGGCGCTATACGCTCTGACCCGTTGAAGGCTTGCGGCGCCGCCACGGACTATTCAGGGCGCCGGGTAGCCGGCTTAGCTCAGTTGGTAGAGTACCTGATTTGTAACTAGTTGCGCTCATTTCTGAATTGACTGTTATATCAAGCCGTTGACGAAATTATGCCATACAGATTTGATGAGCTTTTGATGGATTCGAATCCAATGTTCTGCAATTGGCGTGTACACGCGACCGCGTCAGAACGCGCAGCAGGCGGTTCTCCTGCTCGACGCCCAGTCGTGGGCCGGAGCAGCGAAAACCGAGCGCTACCCCGGTAGAATTGCGAGCGATCCTACGAAAACGCCGAGGGCTTGTTGCGTCGTTAATGATGGGCCGCTATATCGCGTCACGTCGCCGGATTAGCTCAGCGGTAGAGCAGCGGTTTTGTAAACCGAAGGTCGGGAGTTCAATCCTCTCATCCGGCACCACACGCTCAATATGTCAATGAGCGGCGCGGACGTCTTCCGGCTCCTTCGCGACGCGTACCCGCTCGATGTAGGCCCGCATCTCCGCCACCTCGGCTTCCGTCGCATTCTCAGACAGCAGCTTCAGCATGTAATGGATGCCACTATCTTGCTCTGGCCCAAACATCTGCGACATCGCTATCGATTTGGACTTCGCGGTCACGTCTGCCCAGAGCATGTCGATAATCGTCTCAGGCATTTTCGGCACGGCTTGGGTGCGGTCTTCCATTGCTCTGTCAAATGCGAGCCACTGTGCCTTCAATGACACGGCCTTGTCAGTGAAGTCGGATAGCACGTCGCGACCACGCGACTTAAGTGTGAACCTGTCAGTAGAGACGTCACCCAGCTCGCTGCCGACAGTGCTGAGATAGATATAGATTTGTCAGATACCTTGCAGAGTGTCCGCTGTTGTCTGGCCACGCGGCTGAGGCATCTCCAAGTGCGGGCGTTCATCCAAAAAGCAATTCAACATCGGCAACTGCTGCCGAAAGTCGGCCAGCAGCATGAGGTCCGATTGCCTCAAGTTAAACATTTTGTGGAATGCTTCGAGTCGGACATCGTTCCACACCGTCAGCACGTTGGTATCCTTGCGGCGATGGGCGGGGTATTCGATTTTTCCAGCTTTCACGCCATCAACATATTCACGCACGCTTTCAGCGATTGCGAGAGTGCGCGCCTGGGGCCCGACAAACCGTTCGGCGAACACCCTCAACTCTTGTGAAGGCTCTTGCGCCTTTTTCTTTCTGAACCAGCCCAGCATCTAGTCATCCGCCACTTAGCGTGCAGTAAGCCTGCAAATGCCCCCAGATGAACGCGCCATAGGAGGCAATGGCTGTCACAATGCAAACGACGTGGAAGGCAAAGCCAACCTTCCGCGTCTTCTCGTTGGCGTAGAAGTATTGCGAAATATAGCCCAATCAACCCAACATCGTCGCCATGAGTGCGCCGAAAGCAAACCGCACAATAGTCGAGGCATAGTGGGATGCTCGGGCAACATCGGTGTTGGCAAGATTGCTGACGAATGCCAGCATTGCGACGGCCGCGCCGCCATTGAGCAGCATTGAGGACTTGATTGCGCCAAGCCCGAATTGGATCACCGACTCGAACATCTTGAGATCGGACGCATGCTTCATCTCGGTGTGGCGAGCAAGGTCCTGCCGATATTGGTCATACTCGTCCTGCTGGGGATTGGCGATCACATCATCCAAGTAACAGATCATGTTGTCGCTATCGATTGAAGCCATTCCTTTGGCCTTCAGGTCCACTAGGGTCGCCTTGAGGTCTCTTGCAAAGTCTTTGGTCGCCATGTGTAGAGGATGGCATGAAGATCACGCGGCGGCAAGGCTTCGGTCACGAAGCCATTGCTGCACAGGCGCGAATTGGACGACGAGATTATGGCAAGAATGAGCGCCGGAAGTTCTGCTGCCAAGCGCCAGAAGATGACATTGTATTTACCAGTAAATCAGCTTGACCGGCGGTCCCACCGGTCAGTGGCTCCCTGACGCCGGTTGTTCCGGGAAAGGTCAGGGCCAGGCCTTTTTGTGAGCGGACCGCGAGATAGGCCCAGGCTTCGGCTTCCATCGCATCACCGTTGAAACCGGCGTCCTCGGCGAGCAGCATCCTGTCGCCGAGCGCTTCGAGCAGGCCGCGCAGTACTTTCATTAGGGTCGGATTATGGCGCCCGCCGCCGCAGATGATCCATAGTCTTGGCCGTTCCGGTACCCAGGCCGAAGCCTTGGCTATGGACGTGGCCGTGAGGTGGACAAGCGTCATGGCGCCGTCAGCCGGGCCTAATCCCTCGAGGCAGGAAACGTCGAAAGCATTGCGGTCGAGTGACTTCGGAGCTGGCTTTTCAAAGTAAGCGTGTTGTGCCAAGCTCATGAAGGCCGGGCCGTCCAGCATACCCTGGGCCGCCAGCTCGCCGTTCCGGTCGAGCGGTTCGTCGGTGTGGCGTTCGCACCAGTCATTGAGAAGCGCGTTGCCGGGTCCAGTGTCGAAGGCCACCAGACTGCCGTCAGCACCTATCCAGGTGATGTTGGCGACACCGCCGATATTGACGAAGGCTACGGGCTTGCTATCCAGTCCCGCCGCCAGCGCCCGGTGATAGACCGGAACCAATGGCGCGCCCTGCCCGCCCGCCGCCATGTCCGCGGCGCGCATGTCATAGATGACCGGGCGGCCAGTTCGCTTGGCGAGCATAGGGCCGTCGCCCAGTTGTACCGTGAGGCCAATCTCCGGGCGGTGGATGACGGTCTGACCATGAAAGCCGATTACGTCAATTTCAGAAGGAGTTATCCCCTCCTCCTTACAAAACGATTGAATGGCGCTGGCATGCCATCCGGTGAGTTCCTTCTCGGCAAAAGCCAGGATACCGGGCCGCGCCGTCCGGTTGGTCATGGTTCGGGCGGCGGCGATGGCCTCCTTGAGCAGCGCCTGCTGATCAGGCTGATATGGAAAGGTACGCGACGGCCCGCGCCGCACGATGTCTTCGCCATCAGTGGTGATCAGCGCCACATCGATGCCGTCGAGCGCGGTGCCCGACATCAGTCCCAGAGCCTTCACAAGTTTTGACACATGCCCATCCCGTGGTAAGAGCCGCCAGCTTTAAAACGAGTGCCTGTCATGAGCAAGTTCAAGTCCGATTTTCTCAACGTGTTGTCGGAGCGCGGCTTCATCCACCAGATCTCCGATCCGGAGGCTCTGGACGCGGCCGCGCTGGCTGGCCCGATCACCGGCTATATCGGATTCGACGCGACCGCCTCCAGCCTGCATGCCGGATCGCTGGTGCAGATCATGATGCTGCGCTGGATGCAGAAGACCGGCCACAAACCGATCGCACTGATGGGCGGCGGCACCAGCAAGATCGGAGATCCCTCGTTCAAGGACGAGGCGCGGAAGCTCCTGACTGTCGAACAGATCAATGCCAATCTCTCCGGCATCCGGCAGGTCTTCGCCAAGTTCCTGGACTTCGGCGATACCGGCGCCAGGATGGTCAACAATGCCGACTGGCTGGATCATCTCAACTACATCGACTTCCTGCGCGACTATGGTGTGCATTTCACCATCAACAAGATGCTGTCATTTGATTCGGTAAAGCTCCGGCTCGACCGCGAGCAGCCGCTTACCTTCCTCGAATTCAACTACATGATCCTCCAGGCCTATGACTTTCTGGAATTGTCACGGCGCGAGGGTTGCGTGCTGCAGATGGGCGGCTCCGACCAATGGGGCAACATCGTCAATGGCATCGAACTGGGGCGGCGCTGCGACCAGCGCCAGCTCTTCGCACTGACTACGCCGCTGCTCACCACCTCGTCTGGTGCCAAGATGGGCAAGACCATGTCAGGCGCCGTGTGGCTCAATGCCGACATGCTCAAGCCCTATGATTACTGGCAATACTGGCGCAACTGCGAAGACGCCGACGTGGGGCGTTTCCTCAAGCTCTACACGGAAATTCCGCTGGCCGAGATCGCCCGCCATGCAGCACTTGGCGGCTCCGAAATCAACGAGGCCAAGAAATTCCTGGCAACCGAAGCCACCGCTTTGTTGCATGGCCGCACCACTGCCGAAGACGCCGCCGAAACGGCTCGCCGCACTTTCGAGGAAGGCGCCAGTGCCGAGGGGTTGCCGGCGATCGCGCTTGATCTGACCGGCGGCACCGGACTCCTGGCGGCCTGCGTTGCGGCCGGTTTCGCCACGTCGAACGGTGAAGTGCGGCGCGCCATCCAGGGCGGCGCCATCCGCGTCAACGACGTGCAGATTTCCGACGACAAGATGAAACTCACCGCCGATCTCGCCAATAGCGATGGCGTCATCAAGCTGTCGATGGGCAAAAAGCGCCACGTACTGGTCCGCGGCGCCTGACGATTCAATTTCCGGAGTTCTTATTGTCGTTGCGGCTGATCGGTTGCTGCGGTGTGCCGGCATTGCCGTAGTCGGTGAACTTCCGCAAGAAGCCCGGGAGGATGGCGGAGGCCGGGTTCACCTGGAATACCGGCTTGTTCATGTTGCCGCCCAGGGCAT
>JBKJQD010000411.1:0-15138 GCA_046594125.1 Aestuariivirga sp. | reverse complement strand
TTCGGGCGCTCTGCTCACAGTCAAACTTTACCCCGATGTACCGCCTAACGCTCTTGATCCAAATGGCAACTACGACGAAGGCCAGACCCGTGAAAAGGTTACAACACTTCAATTGTCCCCGGTGACCGCGAGTTACAAAATCTGGGGATATGCCCATGATCTTGTGTTCGCAGACCTCAAAATCGAGGCAACCGCGAAAGACGGCAATGTCTTCGTCGAGACTTTTGATGTTCGCATGTGGATCGACTCTTGTGGAAATCCCGCGTTTTGGCCTGATGAATTTGTGGTGGGATAATGACGATGACAAGTTGCGGTGACAGGAGGAGAAAAGGCGGTCCAACATCAGCCATCCCGGCCCGCGCGCCTCTTGCGAGACACCGCACCATACCAAACTTCGATGTTACAAGGTGCCCAGGCTTGCAAGCTTGCGCCGCAAGCGCGCAAGATGGGCGGATGAGGGTCGCGATGTCTTGCATCGCGGTGGTTCCGCGCATGCCGCCGCCACCCTCGCTTCGCTCGAGCCCTCATCCGGCGCATGCGCGCCACCTTCTCCCATTCGCAAGAGCGAACGGGAGAAGACGAATTTGCTCTATTTACCCTTCCAGCTTGTCGTAAATAACATGGGCGAGCTTCATCATGTCGTCGAGCGGCATTTCTCCCGCCACTACAAAGCTCAGTTTTCCATCCAGCCAATAGCAGGCGATCAGATTGCCCTGGCGCTCGACCTGGAGCGCCGTGTCATGGGATGCGGCGGGATCGGCTGCGAAGAAGATGGTGATGCGTTTGCGGCTGGCATCCTCGAACATCAGCTGGGCGGCGGGCCGGTCATTGGCGGCCAGCAACCTGCCGCCGAGCAGCGTATAGCCTTCGGAAGCCAGGTCCGGGATGGTGAAGGCGGTCCCGACGCGCTTTGACAACCAGGACTGCAAATGCTCGCGGTCATTGGCCGCCACCTCGACCGGATGACGCACTTCCGCTGTGTAGATGCGATGCGCCGTCAAGGCCTGCTCGGCAATGGAGCGGAGTGCCGGGGCACCCGCATCGGTCCCCAGGAACCAGCCGCCGGCGCCGCCGAGAATGAGCAGGAGGAGTGCCGCCGCCATGGCCAGGAAGGGATGGGCACGCCACGACCCGCCGTTGTGGAGTGCGGCTGACAGGCTTGCCGGAATGGCCTCATCCAGCACATCGTCGAAAGCCTGGTGCAGCGCCGCCTTCTGCTGACGCCAAGTTTCAACCTGACGGGCCGCTTGCGGATCGCCGCGCAGATAGGCCTCGATTTCGGCCCGCTGATCGTCAGCTACTTCGCCATCGGCATAGGCGTGGAGCGCCCATTCATCGATCTTTACCGGATTATTCATTTCACCCGCCTCAAGACAGTGTGGCCACGGTCTTCCAGAATTTGTCTTAATGATTTGCGCGCCCTTGACAGGCGCGACATCACGGTTCCGATGGGCAGGCCGAGGATTTCGGCCACGTCCTTGTAACTCAATTCTTCGAGGCCAACGAGGACGATGACCTCACGGTGCTGGGCCCGCAGCCGGTTCAGCGCCTCGGCGACGAGGCTGGCCGACAGGCGGTCCTCCTGCATCGGACGTACCGCGCCTTCGCCGTCCGTCAGGTCATCCACCGTCTTGACGATGGTCGAGCGGCCATCGCGGCGCAGACCGCTGATGAAGAGATTGCGCAACACCGCATAAAGCCAGGCGCGCAGCGGGCGGGCCGGATCATAGAGATGACTCTTGCGCAGGGCCCGCTCGATGCAATCCTGAACCAGGTCATCAGCCAGCGACGCATCGCCCGACAGCGCGCGGGCAAAACGTCTCAGATGCGGAATTTCGCCTGCGAGCTGGGACCGGAAGTCCATGAAGCACCCCTTCTGGGAGTGTTACGTTCAAAAAACGCCGTCTATTCCATTACTTGGGCGGTTGCCACTTGTCACGCAGCGTCACCAGTTCCTCGGATGCCGTGGGGTGGACCGCCATGGTGGCGTCGAAATCGGACTTCTTGGCGCCAAGCCGCACCGCGATGCCGAGAAGCTGGGCCATTTCGCCAGCATCGGGGCCGCAAATGTGGCAGCCCAATACCCTGTCGCTTTCGCCATCGACCACCAGCTTCATGAGCGTACGTTCGTCGCGGCCCGAGAGCGTGTGCTTCATCGGTTTGAAGGCTGTCTTGTAGATGTCCACCGAATTGAACCCGGTGCGGGCTTCCGCCTCGGTCATGCCGACGGTGCCGATCTCGGGTTGTGAGAACACCGCAGTGGGGATCATGCGGTGATCAACTTGCACGTCCTTGCCGCCGAACACCGTGTCGGCGAAGGCATGGCCCTCGCGGATCGCCACCGGCGTCAAGTTCACCCGGTTGGTGACGTCGCCAACGGCATAGATGCTTTCGACAGCGGTTCGCGAAGAACCATCGACCTTCACGGCATAGTGCGGTGTCAGCTCGACGCCCGCGTCGTCAAGTCCAAGTCCCGTGACGTTGGGGATGCGGCCCGTGGCGAACATGATCTGACCCACGCCAAAGCCCGAGCCGTCATTGAGTGTCACGCGGACGCCGGTGCCCGAGGCCTCGATTTTCGAGACATCGGCGTGGGTGCGGATTTCAATGCCTTTCTTGGCCATCTCGGCTGCGAGATGATTGCGGATGTCGTCGTCGAACCCACGCAATATCTGTTCGCCGCGATGGATCAGCACCGTCTCGACACCGAGACCGGAGAAAATGCCCGCGAACTCCACCGCGATGTAACCGCCGCCAACAATGCAGATGCGCGACGGCAGCTTGCCGAGATGGAAGGCTTCGTTGGAGGTGATGGCCAGTTCATGGCCCGGCAAATGGCGCGGCACAAAGGGCGTGGCGCCAGTGGCGATCAGAATGTATTTCGCCGTGACCTTCCGCCCCGATGCCAATTGCACCGTGTGCGGATCAACTACGGTGGCGCGTTCGAGGATCAGTTCGGCGCCGGCAGTTTCGAGATTGCGGACGTAAGCCTGGTTGAGGCGGTCGATTTCCTTGTCCTTGTTGGCGATCAGGGTTGCCCAGTTAAAGGACACCTTTTCGGTGGTCCAGCCGAAGCCCACCGCATCCTCGAACTCCTCGGCGAATTTCGAGGCGTAGACGAGAAGTTTCTTCGGTACGCAACCGCGTATCACACAGGTGCCCCCGACACGGTATTCCTCGGCCACCGCCACCTTTGCCCCATAACGCGCGGCGATGCGGGCGGCGCGCACACCGCCGGAACCGGCACCGATGACAAAGAGATCGTAATCGTACGCGGTCATTGTTTCCTGAGGGTTTTCACGCCGTCCTTGCCAGCCACCAGAATGATCCCGCAGATGCCGATGAACAGGCCGTGATCGACGACACCGGGGGTGATGCTCAGCAGGTTCGACAGGCGTTCGGGTTCCGGAATCTTGCCAAGTGCCACATCGATGATGACGTTGCCGGCATCTGTGCGGAAGGGTTTGCCATCCTTCACGCGCAACGCCAGCTTGCCTTCCAGCTTGCAGATGCGAAGCGCCCGCTCGATCTTCCACGCCGTGGCCTTGACGCCGAAGGGCACCACCTCGACAGGCAGGGGAAACCTGCCGAGCAACTTCACCTGTTTTGACTCGTCGGCGATCACCACCATGTGGCGCGACGATGAGGCCACGATCTTCTCCACCAGAAGCGCGCCGCCGCCGCCCTTGATGAGCTGGAAATTGTCGTCGAATTCATCGGCACCGTCGACTGTCAAGTCGAGGAACGGATGGTTCTCCAAGTTAGTAAGCGGGATCTTGAGATCCTGCGCCAGCTTGCGGGTTGCCTCGGAAGTCGGAACGGCCAGAATTTCGAGGCCTTCCTTCACCTTTTCGCCGAGCAGCCTGACAAAATGGCTGGCAGTGGAGCCGGTGCCAAGCCCGATCTTCATCTGCGGCTTGACATAATCGAGCGCGGCTTTGGCGGCCGCTTGCTTCATCTGATCAAAGTTCACTTTCCGAGTCCGCCCATGAGCATGTATTTCATTTCCAGATATTCCTCGACGCCGTGGTGCGAACCTTCGCGGCCCAGCCCTGACTCCTTGACACCGCCGAAGGGCGCTTCCGCCGTCGAGATGATGCCTTCGTTGATGCCGACCATGCCGTATTCAAGCCCCTCGGCCACACGCCAAACCCGGCCAATGTCGCGGGTGTAGAAATAGCAGGCGAGACCGAACTCGGTGTCATTGGCCATGGCGATGGCCTCTTCCTCGGTCTTGAAACGGAACAGCGGTGCCACGGGGCCAAAAGTTTCCTCGCGGGCCACCGCCATGTCGGGCGTGACATCGCGGATCAGCGTCGGCTCGAAGAAGTTGCCACCCAGCGCATGGCCGCCGACCACCACCGTGCCGCCTTTCTTCACCGCGTCGTCGATGTGCTCCTGCACCTTGGCGACGGCGGCCTTGTTGATCAGCGGGCCGGTTGTTACTCCGGCCTCGACGCCATCGCCGACTTTCAGTTTCTTCACGGCTTCGGCGAGCTTGTCGGCGAACGTGTCGTAGACGCCTTCTTGCACCAGCAGGCGGTTAGCGCAGACGCAAGTCTGCCCGGCGTTGCGGTATTTCGACATCATGGCGCCCTGCACCGCGGCATCAAGGTCGGCATCGTCGAACACGATGAAGGGCGCGTTGCCACCAAGTTCGAGGCCAACCTTCTTGATGGTCGGCGCGCACTGGGCCATGAGCACACGGCCAACTTCGGTCGAGCCGGTAAACGTCAGGGCACGGACGATCGGGTTCGAGGTCATCTCGGCGCCAATCTCGCGCGACAAGCCGGTAATCACCGAGAACACGCCCGGTGGAATGCCGGCACGCCCGGCCAGTTCGGCCAGAGCCAGTGCCGAGAGCGGCGTTTCGGTGGCAGGCTTGCAGACGAAAGTGCAGCCCGCGGCCAGCGCCGGGCCTGCCTTCCGGGTGATCATGGCATTGGGGAAATTCCACGGCGTGATGGCGGCCACCACACCGACGGGCTGCTTGATGACGATCATGCGGCCATTGGGCCAGGGCGAGGGAATGGTCTCGCCATAGATGCGCTTGGCCTCTTCGGCGAAGAATTCGATGAAGGAGGCGCCATAGGCCACCTCACCGCGCGATTCCGCCAGGGGCTTGCCCTGCTCCGCCGTCATGATCTGGGCCAGGTCTTCCTGATTCTCCATCATCAGGTTGAACCACTTGCGCAGGATTCCGGCCCGTTCCTTGGCGGGCTTCCTGGCCCATTCCTTCTGGGCGCGTTGGGCTGCTTCGATGGCGGTCTTCGTCTCGGCGCTCCCAAGTTTCGGCACACTGCCGATGACGCTGTCATCGACCGGATTGGTGACATCGATGTCACTCTTGCCGCCCACCCATTGGCCATCGATGTAGCATTTGTCCTTGAGCAGCGACTTGTCCTTCAGTATGTCGCGCAGCACCTGCGTCTTGCGGATATCCATGTCCGGTCTCCCGTTTCGTTGGGCGGGCTTTAGCACAGGGTTTCAGCAGGGACAAACCTGCCAGATTTGCGGAGAGTGCATGACAGACCGGGCGGTGATTTTCGATCTTGACGGGACACTCGTTGATACGGCGCCCGATTTGATGCGCGCCACCAACCATGTTCTGGCGTTGCGCGGGCGCCGGCCAATTGCTCTGGATGAGGTGAGAGTCTTTGTCGGCCACGGTGCGCGCGCCCTGCTGACCCGGGGGCTGACCGCCACTGGCGGGCTGCCGGAGGGCTATGACGTCGAGCCCGACTACCGGGCCTTCGTCGATTTTTACAGCCGCAACATCGCCGGTGGCAGCGTGGTGTTTCCGGGCCTTCTGCCATTACTCGACCGGCTGCAGGCGGCGGATATCGCCATGGGCGTTTGCACCAACAAACTGGAAGGCCTGTCGGTCCAGCTTCTCGAGGCGCTCGGCATGCGCCACTATTTCGGCGCCGTCGTCGGGCCCGATACCATCGGCATCGCCAAGCCCGACGCGGCACCCTTCCGCGAAACTTTGGCCCGCCTCGGTCTGCCCAAAGCCTGCGCCATCATGGTGGGCGACAGCGAGACTGACATTCTGACGGCGCGCAATGCCGGTGTTCCGGTGATCGCCGTGCCCTTCGGCTACACGCCAAGGCCCGTCGCCGAGTATGAACCCGACCATGTCATCGGTCACTATGACGAGGCGTGGGAGGTGATCGACCGCCTGTTCCGCAAAGGAGCTTGAACTGGGACTCGCCAGCCTGCAAAATGCGATCAAATTTCAATCCGGGAGACATCGCCGCCAAGGCTCATGTGGTTTACCCTTATTCGTGGTCGATCCGCGGCAATGTCGAAGTGAAGACGAATATCGTTTAGTTAGCAAAAGCTGGTGCACTGCCCTCACCCGCCCCTGCGCGGCACCCTCTCCCGCCAGCGGGAGAGGGGACTATTAACTTCTCCCGCGCCTCGCGGGAGAAGGACGCGCGGAACGCGCCGGATGAGGGGCTGCCTAGCCCAACAATCCCTTCACAATCGCGCCGGCCTTGGCGAAGTCCATTTGGCCGGCGTATTTCGCCTTGAGCTCAGCCATAACCTTGCCCATGTCCTTGATCGAGGCCGCACCCACTGCCTTGATACTCGCGGCGACGGCGGCCTTCGCCTCATCTTCGGACAGTTGTTTTGGCATGTAGCTCTGGATGATGTCCTGTTCCTCGCGCTCCTGCTGGGCGAGTTCGGGACGGCCACCTTGCTCGTAAACGGCCATCGATTCCTGGCGCTGCTTCACCATCTTGGCGAGCAAGTCGATGATACCAGTGTCGGTGGTGAGCGCGGAGTCGTGGCCTTCGGTGCGGCTGTTGATATCCTTGTCCTTGATGGCCGCATTCATCAGGCGCAGCGTCGAGACGCGGCGCTTGTCAGCGGATTTCATGGCCTCTTTCAGGGCGGAATTGATGTCGTCGCGGAGACCCATGGTCCAAACTCCTTCAGGCGGTCATGCGTGGAAAGCGGCTGTCTAGGCGCAAACGCCAAGCACCGCAACCTTGACGCCGTGGCCCCTCTCCCCTAACTCAACCCAAATTCCCGGAGACTCGCCATGCCTGCCCCCAAGAAGCCCGCCAAGGCCAAAGCACTTCCACGCGCCAGCTTCAGCGACTGGGAGGCGCCCCGCATCACCGGCCTTCTGGTGCTGGCCGAAGGCACGGTGATCGAAGGCTTTGGGGTGGGTTCCGAGGGCGAGGCGGTGGGCGAAGTGTGTTTCAACACCGCCATGACCGGCTAACAGGAAATCCTCACCGATCCTTCCTACGCCGGCCAGATCGTGACCTTCACTTTCCCGCATATTGGAAATGTTGGCACCAACGACGACGACATCGAAACCGTCAACCTCGCGGCATCGGCTGGCGTGGTGGGCTGCATTGTCAAGGAAGCCATCACCGAACCCGCCAATTACCGCTCGGGCCGCCACTTCGACAAATGGCTGAAGGCGCGTGGCATCATCGGGCTGGCGGGCATCGACACGCGTGATCTCACTGCCCTGATCCGCGAGAAGGGCATGCCCAACGGCGTCATCGCGCACAATGCCAAGGGCAAGTTCGATCTGCCCAAGCTGAAAAAGCTGGCCGCTCAGTGGCCGGGCCTCGTCGGCATGGACTTGGCCAAGGACGTGTCGCTCACCCAGCGCATGGACTGGGACGAAAAGCTCTGGGACTGGGCCACCGGCTACGAAAAATCCGAAGGCGGCGCTTACAAGGTGGTGGCCATCGATTATGGTCTGAAGCGCAATATCCTCCGTTGTCTGACGAGTGCCGGCTGTGCTGTGACCGTTGTACCGGCCACCGCCAAGGCCGAAGACATTCTGGCGATGAATCCCGATGGCGTGTTCCTGTCGAATGGCCCGGGTGATCCGGCGGCGACCGGCGAGTATGCCGTGCCTGAGATCCGCAAGATCGTCGCCAGCGGCAAGCCGGTGTTCGGCATCTGCCTCGGCCACCAGATGCTGGCCATCGCGCTTGGCGCCAAGACCCACAAGATGCATCAGGGCCACCATGGCGCCAATCATCCGGTGAAGGATTTCACCACCGGCAAGGTCGAGATCGTGTCAATGAACCATGGCTTTGCCGTGGACCGCGCCAGCCTGCCCGCCGGCGTGGTGGAAACCCACGTGTCGCTGTTTGACGGCTCCAATGCCGGGATAGCACTCGACGGCCGCCCGGTGTTTTCGGTGCAGCACCATCCGGAAGCCTCGCCCGGCCCTCAGGACAGCCACTACCTGTTCCGGCGTTTCGTCGAGCAGATGCAGAACGCCAAGAGCTGACGCCCATGTCATTTGCCAATCTTGACGAACTCTGCCGCAAGCTGGAAGCGCTGGATCATGCGCAGTCCATGCTCTCCGTCGACGAAGCCGTGCAGATGCCCACGGGCGGTGGCGAGAAGCGCGCCGAGGCGATGGGCACCCTGGCTGGCATGTATCACGGCCTGGCATCGGCCCCGCATATCGCGGACTGGATTGCGGATGCGGCGCAAGAACCGCTCGATGACATGCAGACCAAGGCGCTGCGCGAATTCCGGCGTAGTTATATCAACCTCACATGTCTGTCGTCAGCCTTCGTCACGCGCCAGGTTGGCGCCCGCATACGCTGCGAGCAATTGTGGCGCGAGCTGCGGCCATCGGGCGACTGGAAGGCCTTCCTGCCGGCCTTCGAGGGCATCGTGGCGCTGGTGCGCGAAGAGGCGCAAATGCGGGCCGCCGTGCTTGGCGTTTCACCTTATGATGCGCTGATCGAACAATATGATCCGGGCAGCACTGCCGCGGCCATTGCGCCGGTCTTCGCCGATCTCAAGACGTTCCTTGGCGGCTTCATTCCGCAAGCCATCGAGGCCCAAGATCGGCGGCTGGCACGGCGGCCGCGCAAGCCCTTCAATGCACCGTTTGCCATCGAACGGCAAAAAGCGCTCGGTCTGGCAATGATGAAAGCCATCGGGTTCGACTTCGAACATGGCAGGCTGGACGTTTCGCACCATCCCTTCTGCGGCGGCGTGCCCAGCGACGTGCGCATGACGACGCGCTACCGCAGCGATGAATTCCTGTCGTCGCTGATGGGCATCCTGCACGAGACCGGCCACGGCCTTTATGAGCAGGGCTTGCCCGCCGCGTGGTCGCACTGGCCAGTGGGCAAGGCGCGCGGCATGGCGGCCCATGAGAGCCAGAGCCTGTTCGTCGAGATGCAACTGGTGCGCAATCCGGCCTTCTGGGATTTCGCCATGCCGCTGGTGGCCGAGCATCTTGGTTCCTCAGCCATCGCCGGATGGGACACCGCCGATGTCATCAGCCATGTGCACCGCGTAGCACCCGGCAATATCCGTGTCGATGCCGACGAGGCCACCTATCCGCTGCACATCATCATGCGCTTCGAGATCGAGCAGGATCTGGTGTCGGGCAAGATCGAGGCCCGCGATGTGCCCGAGGTATGGGACGCGAAGATGCGAGACTATCTCGGGCTATCGACCATCGACAATCCCAGAGACGGGCCGATGCAGGACGTGCACTGGCCGAGCGGTGCCTTCGGATATTTTCCAAGTTATACGCTGGGCGCCATGATGGCGGCACAGCAGTGGGCGGCAGTTGCACAAGCCAGCCCTTCCATCGAGGACGATGTCCGGCGTGGCGATTTTTCCGGTCTCAACCGCTGGCGGCGCGACCATATCTGGACCAAAGGATCAACCGTGTCGACGCCGGAACTGATGCGCCAGGCGACCGGTGAAGACCTGACGGCAACCTATTTCAAAAATCACCTGAAGCGCCGCTATTTGGAATAATCCAAAGCGGCTTCAAGCCGCTTTCGCTTGATGTCTGCCACGTTGCAAAATGAGCTGTGCGGCGATCAGCAGTGCGAAGGACGACAGCAGCACCACCGTTCCCACGGCATTGATTTCCGGCGTGACGCCGCGCCGGATGGATGAAAACACATAGATCGGCAGCGTGACGTTGGGACCCGCCACGAAAAAGGCGATGATGAAATCCTCGAAGGAAAACGTGAAGGCGAGGAGGAAGCCCGCCAGGATGGAGGGCTGGAGCAGTGGCAGCACGACTTGCCGGAACGTGCCGAAAGGCGTTGCATAAAGATCTTCCGAAGCCTCGACCAGGCTGCGGTCCATGCCCTGCAATCTGGCGCGCACCAGCATCGCAACCACGGCAATGTTGAACAGGACATGGGCGGCCACGACGGTCCAGATGCCCATCTCGAATTTCATGTTCCATGCCGATTGCAGACTAGGATTGACGGCGTTGAAGAGCGTAACGAAGGCGATCAGCGTCGAGATGCCGATGACGATTCCCGGCACCATGATGGCAACATAGATCAGCGCATCGAAGGTGATGCGGACCCAGCCCGAAGTGCGCTCCAATCCGAGGGCGGCCATGGTTCCGAAGACCGCCGACAACAGCGCGGTTGATCCGGCGATGGTCAGGCTGGTGGTCAGGGCCTCGGTGATGAGTGCGTTGCTGAAGGCCTTGCCGTACCACTGCAGGGAGAATCCCTGCCAGTCCATCGCATACTTCCCGGCATTGAACGAAAAGCCGACAATCAGCATGATGGGCGCATAGAGAAAGAGATAAATGAAAGCGGCGTAAATGCGCATGGGTTACACCAGCGCCACGCGTGCCGTGCCCGATTTGCCGAGCACAAAGCGCATGTAGAAGAAAATGGTAACGAACATGATGGCGACGAGGGCCACCGACACGGCGGCGCCGAATGGCCAGTTGCGCGATTGCAGGAAGAGATCGACCAGCGCGTTGCCGATGAAAAACACTTTTCCGCCACCCAGGAACTGCGGCAGAATGTAATCACCCATCAACAGGATGAAAACCAGCATCGATCCCGTGGCAACGCCGGGCAAGGCCAACGGCAAAGTAACTTGCAGAAAGGTGCGGGCGGGTGTGGCGCCAAGATCGGCGGAGGCCTCGAGCAGGCGCTTGTCGAGTTTTTCCAGGCTTACATAAATAGGCGGCACCATCAGCGGCAGGAAACCATAGACGGCGCCGATGAGCACCGCCCATGGCGTATTGATGATGCGGATGTCACCCAGTCCCGCCCAGGCGATCCACGATGGAATGCCCTTGGAGCCGAGAATCATGATCCATGCGTAGTAGCGCAGGAGTTGACTGGTCCAGAATGGCGCCATGACCAGCACCAGCATGGTCACGCGCCATTTCGGCGTCACCCTGATCGCCAGAAAATAGGCCATGGGAAATGCGAAAATCGCGGTAAGCAAAGTGCCGAACGGCGCCAGTGTCAGCGTGTTGTAGAAGGCCTTGCCGCGGGCCGGAATGTTCAGATAGTTGTCAAAGGTGAAAGCCGGCGCATAACCGCCTGCTGGTGCCCGCTCGCCAAAGGAAAATACCAGAACGACGGTGAGCGGCAGGATCAGCAGGAAAAAGAAAAACGCCCCCGCCGGCGCCAGCAGAAGTGCGGTCACCGTGCGGGAGCGTTGTTGCATACAAGCTGCTCCTAAGCCGCCTTGAAGCGGGCCATGACTTCGGCGCGCAGCGGGCTGGTCAGGGTCGCCGCCGCTCCGAACTCGAGCGCCGACAACTGTTCCGCCGCCGGATAGAGAATGGGATTCTCCAGAATTTCCTTGGGCAAAAGCGCGTTGCAGCGCGCGTCGGTTGACGGCGCACCATGGGCGGTGATCTCCTTGGCATTGATGGCCGGCGTCAGGAGATAGTCGATGAAAGCATAAGCCGCCTCGCGGTTTGGCGCGTCCTTGGGAATGGCGTAATGGTCAGTCCAGATTTCGCCGCCTTCCTTGCCGAGGACATATTGCATTTCGGGGATGTCACGATGCAGCTGGGCCGCATCATTGGTCCAGCACATGGCCATCCAGGCATCGCCGTTGCGCATGGCGGGCTGGTAGTCCGAGGTGATGCCGAAGAGATGCGGCTTGACGGCCAGCAGGAGTTTCTCGGCGTCCGCCATCTCCTTTTCATCGAGCGAGTTGAAAGAGTAGCCGAAGGACTTGAGCGCGCTGCCGATGGTGGTGAGCTGGTAATCATGGACGGTGACACGATCACTGAGAGCGCCCTGCGCCAGGTCCCAGAATTCCTTCCAGCTCGCCGGATTCTGCGGCGCCTGCTTGCTGTTGACGATGAAGCCAGTGGTGCCCCAATCCTTGGGCACGGCATAGGTGACTCCGTCAATGGTGCCGGGTCCGAGGAAGCGCGGATCCTGGGCGGCGGGATCGTAGTTGGGGATAAGTTTCAGATCGAGCGCCTGGATGAGGTCGAGATCCTTGTAAGTCGAGATCGTGTAGTTGGTCGGAACGAAAACATCCCAGCCGGTGGAGCCGGCTTGCAGCTTGGCCAGCATTTCCTCGTTCGATCCAAAGATCGTGACGTTGATCTTGACGCCGGTCTCGGCGGTGAAGTTCTCAAGATTCTTGGGATCGAAATAGTTGGGCCAAGTGGTGAAGTTCAAGGTGCCGGACAGTCCCGCATAGGCGCGGCGCGGGCGCAGCCCCGGTACCGCCGCACTCATCACCGCGGTGGCGAGGCCAAGACCCGTGACGCCGAGAAAATGACGCTTGGTGACCGAGCCGTTCTGGTAACGGCGCAGCTCCTCGAGAAACTTGGCTGATGAAATATGATCTGGTGTCTTTGACATGGTCTTCTCCCTGTTTACTTTCTTGTTTAGCACTCAATCATCCGGCAGAAGGCGTGCCTGCTCCGGACGCCATCCCGCCGCAATCACGTCGCCGATTTCGAAGCTTCCGGACTCACGCTCCGATTTGCGCGGCGCCAGGATCATGAACTCACCCAGCGCCTCATGCACCACCCGGTATTCCGTCTGCTCACCGAGAAAAATGCGGTTGAGTACCCGGGCCTCAACGCTGGTTCCAAGCCCTGCCGGCAGGGCGTTGCGCGACGCGGCGATTTCGATGAATTCCGGCCGCACACTGAGCACGCGGCCGGGTTCGGCGCTCACGAAAAAATTTGTCTTGCCAACAAAGTCCGCCACGTAGCGGTTGACCGGCTGATCATAGAGTTCACGCGGTTTGCCAGTCTGCACGATACGGCCCTCGCGCATCACGCAGACGCGGTCCGACATGGAAAGTGCTTCCTCCTGATCATGGGTTACCAGCAGGAAGGTGATACCAACATCGCGCTGCAGGTTCTGCAGCTCGATCTGCATCTCGCGCCGCAGCTTGCGGTCAAGGGCGGCCAGCGGTTCGTCGAGAAGCAGCACGGCGGGCCGGTTGATCAGCGCGCGGGCCAGCGCCACGCGCTGCTGCTGGCCGCCCGAGAGTTCGAAGGAGCGGCGATTTTCAAACCCTGCAAGCCGCACCATGCCGAGCGCCTCGCCGACCGCCTTGGCAATATCCTCGCGCGGCGGCTTGGGACTGCGCTGACGCAATCCGTAAGATACGTTGTCGGCCACCGAAAGATGCGGAAACAGCGCGTAGTGCTGGAACACCATATTGACCGGGCGGCGATAGGCGGGAATGCCGGTGACGTTTTCGCCGCGGATGAAAATCTCGCCTTCGCTTGGCTGCTCAAAACCCGCCATCATGCGCAGCGACGTGGTCTTGCCACAGCCCGAGGGACCAAGAATCGACAGGAACTCGCCAGCCCGCACCGACAGATTGTTGTCAACGACGGCCGCCACCTCGCCGAAGCGCTTGGTCACATCACGAAACTCGATAACTGGATGACCTGAGGTCACGGCACCGCCACATGAAAACTGCACCAGACGTTCCTTCAGGCCCCGCCGCTTGTCAACTGCCTAGCTGCCCAGCCCATGGCTGGCATCGCCCGCGCTGTCAGGGCAATCGCTTGAAGATCATTGAGCTTGGCCTGCGATGATGGCGAGGAGGAAGGCGTCGTCCCAGCCGGCGGCTTTGCGTTTGACGCGGAGGCTGTCTTTGCCGGGTGCCGATTTCATGAGGTTGAGGGCCATGTGTTTGACGGTCGCCATATTTTTGGGGCCGTTTGCGGTTCTCAGCCGCATGAGATCGTCGTGGAAGACGGCGTCGAGCACCCAGTGGAGGCGGTTTTCGACGCCCCAATGGGCGCGGACGGCCTTGGCGAAGAACGCCGGATCAAGCGCCATTGAGGAGATATAGTAACGCCTGGCCGTGGTAGTGGCGCCCGAGGCTTTGTCCTCGGTGATGGCCTCGACCATGGCGATGGCCTTGAGGCCGGGAAAGCGCGGCTCGCCGGGGAAACGGTGGTCCGAGGCAAGCCAGGCCACGTCATGGGAGACGCTATGGCGGCGGGTCTCGATGCGGCCATGATCGGCTTTGACGGTCTCGTGGGGGTTGTGTTGACCAGCGCGCCGGAGAGTTGCAGGGGTTCGAGCGGCAGCGGGATCGCCGTGATTTCGTTGGACTTCTCCGCGTGGCCTGCTGGCCAAGCACGAGGCGCTGGCGTGATGCCCAGGCCGAGACGGTGTGCAGTGCGGGACAATCGCGCCACGGGCACGACGCGAGGTTTTGCCATCGATCGCAACGATCTCCGGGGGGTTGTCGCGGAGGCTTTCGACCCAGGCCGAAAAGCATTGCGAAAACACTTCCGCATCGAGCCCGTTGATCACATCGTTCAGCGAGTAACGGGAAGGAATACCGCGCTCGAACGGCAAAAGCTGGCGCAGGAAGCCGAGCTTCATCCGGGCACCACAAGCATGACCTCCGGCAGCGGATACTCCACCTTCCAGGCCTGGCGCGGGTCGTCAAGGGCCGAAAAATTCTCGATCAGGCTCTGCTTCGCGGCAATCTCTGTCATGGCGGGCTCCGATGATTCGAAGCCCTCTATGAATCACAGCAAGTTCCGCGCCGGAATCCCCTAACCTCTCAAGCGATTGCCCTGGATCTCAGCCGATTGGTTTGCTCTTCAACCGAGACGTGATAGAAGTCTTTCATGTTATGCGAAAACTCCTAGAGCGTGTGGTCATTTGAGCCAGACGAGGGCGCAGACCAGATGGACACCGGCGAGGAAATTCCGCGCGGTTTTCTCGTAGCGCGTGGCGATGGCTCGAAAGTGCTTGATGATGTTGAAGAAACGCTCGACGAGATGGCGCTCGCAGTAGAGCGCGAAGTCGCAATCGCGCGGTGTCTGGCGATTTGATTTGGGCGGAATGACAACCTTGATGCCGCGCACTTGGAGCGCTCACCACGAAGGCGCCGGCG